>NZ_VOSM01000004.1:300000-568134 GCF_007997015.1 Lujinxingia vulgaris | reverse complement strand
TGCGGCCTGCGTGTGGCGGGGCGGCGGGGGTGTCGCTGGCGGGTTGAGCCAGGTGGCGAGGGGCTGCGGGGCTGTGACGGTGTGGCGATGCGCTGCTGGGAAGATGTGGCGATGCTGAAGGAGATGCGTGGCGACGCGTCTTCGGGGGCGTTGCGGGAAGGGTAAAACATGGGGGAAGTCTGGCTTCGGGCGCGTGATGGGCGCTTGAGGCCGATCTCTGCGTGGGGTGGTGGGGCTGGTTGGGGATTCGGGGGGCGGTGGGGAGAGATTATTGGGGGGAAGTGCGCGCTGAAGGAGGCGAAGGCAGGGCGAATTAGGGTGCGGAGAGCCTGGGTGTGGATGAGAGCGGTGAAATCTGGGGGGGAATTCGGCTGAATGCGGCGATGCGAGCCAGGGTAGAAGTGGCGCATCGCCGCATAAAAGCTGGGGGATGTGCGACTGTCGGTCGGGTGGGTGTGCGACTGTCGGTCGGGTTAGAGTTTTGAGAGTGCGAGTTTGAGAGGGCAGCGTTCCGGGGTTTCTTCGCCCTTGCGGTAGGTGTTGAGCAGGGACTTGGAGCGCTGGGCAAGCTCGCGGCGGACCTCGCGACGCCTTCCTTTGACGCGGGCGATCTTCATGTCGTCGTAGGCGGTGGTCTGGTGGCGCATCCAGGCGATGGTGGCCGCGGAGGCGCGCTCCTCAATGGGGATGCGTTTGGTGCGGGCGACGGTGCCGCTTCCCACCGGGGTGGTGTGGGCGGCGATGGCGGCGGCCATCGTCTTTGCGAGGTCGAGGTAGCGGCTGTGGAAGTTGAGGAAGTCGAAGACGGCGGCTTCAAAGTCCTCGGCGTACTCCTCGTGCTTTTTGGCGCGGCGCGCGCGGTCGGCGGCCAGACGGCGTTGGTAGGTGGGGGAGGCCTGTTCTGCTTCGCGGCGCTTCGTCTCACGCTCAATGATGTCGGCCGGAGCCCAGACGCCGTGGGAGAAGGTCTTGCGGCCCTTCTTCTCCTGGACCGTCCACGAAGGGCCGGCGGCTTTGACGCGGCGAGTGAGCGTGGCGTCGCCGGGCTTGAGCAGCACCCAGCCTTCGGGGGGGCGTGTTTTGGTGCCGTCTTCCAGGCGAACCATGTCGTAGGGGAAGGTCGGTGCGACGATGCGGTTTTGTTCGGTCATGGCAGGTTGTTTGAGATAGGGAAAGTGAGAGGTTTCGAAGAGCTCAAGAGTCGAATTGTCGCATAAATAAAGGGTGATGTTCGACTCTCGGGCGGACGATGTGATGGTCGTTATCGGATGTCATCCGGGGTGATGGACTGTCGGGGGAGTGAGGTCAAGGAGAGATGGTGTGAGACGTGGTCTGCCCTTTCGACAGCAGGATGCGGGGCGGTCTTCCAGGGGATACCGGACGGAATCGAAACCCTCGGGAGGGCCGGAGAAGTCGAGGTCGGCCCGGGAGGGGAGGGAAAGCGTCGATGCCCGCATAAATAAGGGGTGATGTTCGACTCTCGGTCGGTGGATGATGACGACAGAATTCGGGCCGGTCTTCCAGGGGATACCGGATGGAATCGAAAACCTCGGGAGGGCCGGAGAAGTCGAGGTCGGCCCGGGAGGGGGGGGAAAGCGTCGATGCCCGCATAAATAAAGGGTGATGTTCGACTCTCGGTCGGTGGATGATGATGTGGGTGATGATGACCGGGGGTTGGACGAGGTTCTGTGCTGGTGCGGGTGATCGGCAATTTTGGGGCGTCAGTCTTCGAGGCCTTCGGGGAGGGTGGAGGTGAGCAGGAAACGGGTCAGCGCCTGGCGCAGGATGCGCTCCTCGATGAGGCCAAGGCCGATGAGGTTCTGGCGGGCCATCGGATCGTCTTTGAGGTTGTAGAGCTCCTCGGTTCGGCCGGTCAGATCCATGATGAACTGGTAGTCGCCCCGGATCACCGCCCGGGTGTGGCGGCGGGGGCGAGAGTAGGAGTTTTCTTGAAAGACCATGCGCTGGTCGTCGGGGGGGGCGCCGAGCAGGGTGGGCGCCTGGCTGACCATGGTGCGACCCTGGGGTGTGGGGATGTCGGCCAGATCGAGCATCGTTGGGTAGAGATCGTTGAGGGCGACCGGCGTCTCAAAGCGGGCGGGTTCAATGTGGGGGCCGTGCATCAGCAGGGGCACGTGGGTCACTGCCCGGTAGAGGTTTCGGGCGTGGGGGTCGGGGCCGTGTTCGCCGAACGCTTCGCCGTGGTCTGCCCCGAAGAAGGTGTAGATGGGGCGCTCCTGGCCGAGCTCTTTGATGAGGTCGAGGACGGGCGCCATCTGCTCGTCGGTGTAGCGAAGCTCCTCGTCGTAGTGGTCCACGGGCTCGTCGCCCCAGTCCACATCGGGATGATCGAAGTAGGGGGTGTGCGGGTCGTAGTAGTGCAGCCACACAAAGAAGGGGGCGTCCTGCTCGGCCAGGCGTCGCAGCGTCTTCTGACCCTCGCGGGTGACGTGGGGTGCGAGTCGGTGTTTGCGTTTTCCGCAGACGTTGTCGAAGCGCTCAAAGCCGCGGCGGATCGTCCAGCGCGGGCTGTCGAAGACCGTCGCGCAGAGGATGGCCTCAGCGGTGTAACCCTCGTCGATGAGCACCTCGGTGAGCAGCGGCTCGTCGGGGGCGATCAGTGGGGGGAAGCGGTGCCCTTCGGAGAGGTCGACCTGAAAGGGGGTCTTTCCGCTGAAGAGTGACCAGAGGCTGGGGCCGGTGCCGGAGTCCTGGCTGAAGGCGCGCGAAAAGACCGCGCTCTCTTTGGCGAAGGCATCGAGGTTGGGGGAGGTGGGGCGCTCTCCGCCGAGAAATCCCAGGCGCTCGGCACGCACCGAGTCCCAGGTGATGAGCACAAAGGAGGGGCGCTGCGCGAGCTGTGGCCGCTCAACCTCGGGAATGTCCTGGCGAGCGGTGGGGCGGTCAAACTCCGGGTCGAGGCAGGTCTCGATATGCGCTTGCAGTTCATCCTTCGTAAGAAGATCGGGCACCGGGCAGTCCCCGCCGAGGAAGATGCGGTCGAGCATCAGGTAGCGCTGGGAGAGGTCGAGGGCAAAGCGCGAGGTTTCGGCGTGGAAGACGAGCATGCGCCGTGCTTCCGGGTGTTGGCTGGCAATGCCGGCGATGGGAATGGCGAGCAGCGGCGCGGCCAGCGCCAGCGCTCCGGCAAGGCGGCCGGGCCGGCGCCCGCGCAGCGTAAACGCGATCAGGGGGTGAAGGAGCAGGCTCAGGCCGATGAGCACGATCGTGGGGCCCTCAATGGACATCAGGGTGTGGCGCAGGCTCCAGGAGGCCGCCAGGGCCACGCCCAGCCCCGCGATGAGGGTGGCGAGGATGAGAGTGGCTGTGTTGAAGACGCGCCCTGCTGCGGGCCATCGGGTGAGCGTGAAGATGAGGAGTCGGCGCAGCGCGGCCGCACCAACGCCGAGCGCGGCGATCACCAGCAGCTGCGCGGCCAGGGAGGCCGCGGCGATGAGCAACGGGCCGTTGCGGTGCTCGATGAGGGCGGCGGTGATGGCGATCGAGGCGGCAGCAAAGAGGGGAAGCGCCACCAGCGCGCTCATCAGGGTGGCGGCGCGCCGGTGGTCGGACGCGGTGGCGCGCTCGCGCCAGAGGCGCATTGTGAGGCGTCTGGTCTGCTCCAGAAGTCCGGTAGCGGTGGGGCGGCCGGTGGCCGCCCAGAGCGCCGCGGCGGAGAGAGGCGCCCAGAGCCCGGCGCCGATGCTCCAGAGGGCGATGGCCGAGACAAAGGTGAAAAGCGCTGCAAGCAGAGAGGGGTCGGACGCGCTGAAGAGGGTGAGCGCTGTGTCCAGGGTCGCGCCGAGAGCGCCGGCGATCAGCGCGCCGACACTCCAGAGGGGCAGATCTCGCCAGAATGTGGGAGGTGATGAGGACATCGGGTCGTCGGATGGGGGAGTTGGATGCGCCTCGGTGGGAGCGTCCGAGTCATCTATCCATATCGCGCTTTGGCTTCCGGTTGAAGTCTCGCCGCCCGCATCAGAACGACGCTGGCCGCGTCGACCGGGGTTCGCAGTAGCGCTGCTACAGCTTCACCCCGGTCTCCTTGCCATCGCCCCGCCGCCCGCATCAGAACGACGCTGGCCGCGTCGACCGGGGTTCGCAGTAGCGCTGCTACAGCTTCACCCCGGTCTCCTTGCCATCGCCCCGCCGCCCGCATCAGAACGACGCTGGCCGCGTCGACCGGGGTTCGCAGTAGCGCTGCTACAGCTTTTCACCCCGGTCTCCTTGCCATCGCCCCGCCGCCCGCATCAGAACGACGCTGGCCGCGTCGACCGGGGTTCGCAGTAGCGCTGCTACAGCTTCACCCCGGTCTCCTTGCCATCGCCGCCCTGAGTGCGGAGTGCGGGCGGGTTTGGGGGTTGATGGTGGGCTCGTTGCGGACCATGTGCCGGGGTTGTGGGTTTGAGACCGACCGGGAGTCGCACCAGGTCCACGAACTATGCGGCTGATCGGCGAATTTGAGACCGACCGGGAGTCGCACACGGTCCACGAACTATGCGGCTGATCGGCGAATTTGAGACCGACCGGGAGTCGCACAGGGCCCTCCATTTATGCGATTGAACAGCGATCTTTCGACCGACCGGGGGTCGCGCAACATCCTTTGTTTATGCGGCTCGAAGCCAATTTCAGTCCCCTATTGGAAGAGGCCTGGCGGGCAGTCTGGATGATGTGTGGAGCACTGACCTTCCGGTGAGGTCAGGGCGCGGTGCAGGCCTCGTCCACTTCCGGGGGGCGAAGAGAGGGGCTGGCGAGGGCGCGAGCCCGGTGAGGAGATCAATGAGATGGCGATCGGGGTGGTCTGGCGCGGGGTTGCGACGCATTGCGTCAGAAAATGGGGGCCGGTGATGCGCGGTGGCACCGATGGTGCAAGCTCAGAACCCGCAACACGAGAGTTGGCCCCGGGGCCTCCCTGAAGGCGTTGCGACGCACCCTGATGTTGTGACGTCTGGCCCCATAGTTGAGTGCAATGGAGGATGAGATGATGAAGATGTTGAGTACAAAGATGAGTCTGGCGATGTTGGTGGGCGCGCTTGCGCTCGGCGGCGCGCTGGGATGCCCGAGTGAAGAGACCACCTACACCGAGCCCGATAGTGGCGAGATTGATGGTGGGGATGAAGACGTCGATCCGGATGCGGAGGAAGATGTCGATCCCGATGTCGATCCGGACGCTGATGGCGGCGACCCGATTGAGACGTCGGCGATGCCGCTCGTGGTGCAGGTGCTCGATGAGGCGGGGCTGCCGGTGGAGGGCGCGCGCGTCATCTATGAAGGCGATGAGCACCTGAGCGACAGCGCGGGTCGGGTGGAGATTGCGCCCGCCGAGGATGCCGAGTCGATGATCGTGCAGGTTGAGGCCGAGGGTTATGCGCCCTCCAGCGCGGAGCGCCCGGTGGTGGAGGCGGCTGAGGGGCAGAAGATGAGCGCGCTTGTGCGTCTTCTGAAGTTGAGTGAGCCCCTGAGCTTCGATGCCGAGGCGGAGGCCAACCTGGATATCGAGGGGCTGAAGATCCGTCTTCCGGCCAACGCTTTTGTCGATGGCGAGGGCAGCCCGGTTACGGGTCAGGCGCAGGTGACGGTGGCGGGTATCGACCCGACCAGCGGCGACCTTCGGATGATGCCCGGGCCGCTGCGCGGGGTGGAGGAGGCCGGCGATGAGGTCGATCTTCTCAGCGTGTATATGGCCGACATCTCCTTCTGGCAGGATGGCGAGAAGTTGCAGCTGGCCGACGGGGTGCAGGCGCAGGTGACCTACCCGCTGGCGCCGGCGCTCTCGGGTTATGTCCAGGGCGACCTGATCCCGTACTGGAGCTTTGATCTGGAGCGGGCCCGCTGGATCGAAGAGGGCGAATGCGAGGTTGTCGCCGCGGCAGACGGTGAGACCCCCGGTGAGGTGTATTGTGGGGAGACCAGCCACTTCAGCTGGTGGAACGTCGACAAGCCCTTTGGCACGCGCAACTGCGTCGAAGTCACCGTCATCGACTCCGAGACTGGCGCGCCGGTTCCCGGGGTCTCGGTGACCGGCGAGGGCGTGGACTTTCAGGGGGTTGCCATGTCCTTCGGTGCCACCGACGCCGAGGGTCTGACCTGCCTGGACTTCATGCGCGAGGGCACCCTCGAGCTGAGCACTTTCCACTTCTACTACTACTCGCAGGCCGACGGTCCGTTGACGGTCGTCGGTAACGATGAGGCCGCCAGCTGCAACAGCGATGAGGGCGGTGAGTGCCTGCAGATCACCATTGAGATGAGCAGTGAGACGGCGTGTCTCAACGGGATGCTCATCGATGAAGACGAGCAGCCGATCGAAGGTGCGCCCATCTACGGGGTGTACGAGACGGCGTCGGGCCCGGGTTCGGTGATGGCGACTTCGGGAGCGGACGGGGCCTACTGCATGCAGATTCCCCTGGTGGAAGACCTGCAACTCTCCTCGGTGTTTGAGGGCGCTGTGGCGCAGGGGAGCGTGAGCTTCGACCCGGTCTCGCTCGTGGAGGCCACCTGCGGCGGCGATGGCTGCCTTGAGGCCGATGACCTGATCCTGGAGAACGAGCCGATGACCTGCGTGAGCGGCCTTGCGCAGAGCTACACGATCGATGGTGAGATCCCGCGTGCCGGGCTGCCGGTCTACATCTTAGCCGGTGAGGTGCAGCGGAGCTGCCAGCCGGGCGAAGGTCCCGAGACCTGGGGTCAGATTCTGGCTCAGGGCGTGACCGACGGCAGTGGCGGCTTTGCCCTGGATATGCCCCTGGGCGTCTCGCAGCAGATCACGGTGAGCATCGGTGAATGCCACTCCACCTACGGGCAGGAATGCCTGGGCTTTGGCTACTCGCCAGGGGGCAACATCCTCTTCGACGTCGAAGGCATTGAGACGACGGTCGCAGAAGGTGGCTGCCAGGATGTGGGTGAGTTCTCGCTCGCGCCGATGTGCTTCAATGACTGAGTGAAGCCGTATGACACGTTTGAAGCGCAGCGCTGATGCCGGCGCGCGCTTCGACGGACCATCAAAAAGCCCCCGATCGCTCGGGGGCTTTTTTTAATGATTTTTTTAGGAGATGCACCGACCGGGAGTTGCGCAAAGTCCAGTATTTACGCCGTCGCCGCCCGCATCAAGACGACGCTGGCCGCGTCGACCGGGGTTCGCAGTAGCGCTGCTACAGCTTCACCCCGGTCTCCTTGCCATCGCCGCCCTGAGTGCGGGCGGGTTCGGGGTTAGCGTTGCCGTCGCCGGCCGCATCAGGACGACGCTGGCCGCGTCGCTGCGTCCTCGCAGTAGCGCTGCTACAGCTTCACCCCGGTCTCCTTGCCATCGCCGCCCTGAGTGTGGGCGGATTCGGGGCGCTCGCGGAAGGGCGACTCGTGGCCCTTCTCTAAAGACGACGCCGAAGTGGAGTAGGGAGCCGGGGTGTATTGACCGCAAGGTCAGCCTCGATCGGCAAACGTCTACTCCGATCGCGCGGGGAAGGGGAGAGACGCGGCGAGACGTGCGCGTATTCAATCCCCGCGAAGATCGCTTGTTTCGGGGCTTAGCGAGGGTTTCTGAGTGGCGAGCGAAGGTCTGGCATCGGCTGTGCAATGTCTGAAGTTATCGACATTACGCGAACATGGAGTCGGCCCTGGCGAGGACGCAGGCGCCCGGTTCCCATACTGAAGCACGAGGATGATGATGAATGCGATGATGATGAAGCGACTTGTGATGATGATACTCGCCGGCGGGCTTGTAGCGACCGGACCCCTGGGGTGCTCCGATACGCCGGATGATCCGCAGATCGAAGATGAGCAGGACGCCGATGCCGATCCGGACGCCGGTGAGGAGGATGCCGGCGACGAAGACGCCAGCGAGGATGATGCGGGTGAGCCCGACGCCGAAGATCCGGACGCCGACGCCGAAGACCCGATTGAGCAGGCGGCGATGCCGCTGCGGGTGAAGGTTCTCAACAAGGCGGGGCTTCCGGTGGAGGGGGCTGAGGTGCGCCATGGCGAGGAGGTGCTGCTCAGCGACGGGGCCGGTGAGGTTTTGCTCGGCGCGCCGGAAGAGGCGGAGCGTTTTCTGGCGCAGGTGCAGGCCGAGGGCTATGCGCCTTCGAGCCTGGACTACCCCGTTCGCCAGGCCGAGGAGGGGGCTGAGGCGCACGCCATCGTGCGGCTTCTTCCCCTGGGGCCGGCGCAGGTCTTTAACCACGACGCTGAGGCCGTCATCTCGCGGGGGCGAGTGCGGGTGCGCCTGCCGGCCAACAGCCTCATTGATGGTGAGGGCAACCCGGTGACTGGCGAGGTTGAGGCGACGATCGCTTCGCTCGACCCGACCACCGAGGACGCGCGTTTTATGCCGGGGCCCCTCATCGGTCTTCCGGAAGGCGGAGGGGCGGAGACGCCGATTCTGAGCGTGATGATGGCGGACATCTCCTTCTGGCAGGATGGCGAGAAGTTGCAGCTGGCCGAGGGTCAGCTGGCGCGCGTGGAGTTTGTGATCCCCGAGGCGCTGGAAGCCTATGAGGCCGGCGATGCCATCGAGTTCTGGCATTTTGACCTCTCGCAGGCCCGCTGGGTGCAGGAGGGCGAGTGCGCTGTGGCCGAGGCGGGGAGCCAACTTCTGGCGGAGTGCGATGCGTCGCACTTCAGCTGGTGGAACGCCGATAAGCCCGTCTCTCTGCGCAACTGTGTGAACATCACCGTGGTCGATGCGGACACTGGCGAGCCCATCCCCGGGGCGATCCTGCAGGGCGAGGGCCTGGACTTCGAGGGGGCGATGGTCGGCTCGGGGCTTACCGACGCCGATGGCCAGGCGTGCATGGACTTCTTGCTCGATGGCACGCTGAACGTGGGGGCCTACCACGCCGACTACCTCTACCAGGCCGGTGGTCCGGTGACGGTGAGCGGCAGCGATGTTTCCGCGACCTGCGCTGGCGATGGCCAGGGGCAGTGTGTGGAGGTCACCGTGGAGCTTCTCGACCGGGGGACCTGCCTCAGCGGTGAGGTGCTCGACGGCGACGACGCGCCGGTGGAAGGCGCGACGGTGTTCGCGGTCTACGATGGCGCGGTGGGTGCGCAGTTCTTCTCGGCGGTCAGCGACAGCGAGGGCGGCTACTGCATCGAAGTTCCGCTCGATGCGGAGCTGGAGCTGAGCGCGCTCGACGGTCAGGGCCAGGTGGCGTCCGGCGTGGCGAGCACGGTGGGCGCTGCGGCGGCCGAATGTGGCGAGGAGGGGTGTGCCGAAGCCGATGCGCTTGTGCTGGGCTCGGGTGAGACGGCGTGCTTGCAGAGCTCGGTGTCGCTCAACGGGTGGACGACGCCTGCGCCCGGCGTGCCGGTCTATGTGTATTCGAGCTACCCGGCGCGAAGCTGTGATCCGGGCATGGACGATCCCTTCACCTGGGGGCCGGTGGTCGCGCATACAGTGACCGACGCGATGGGCAACTGGGCGCTGAATGTGCCGATGAGCCTGGCGGGCATGGTCTACGTCAGCGTGGGTTCCTGCCATAGCGGGCTGGGGGCGCAGTGTCTGAACCAGGACCGCATCATGCCGGTGCAGCTCGAGGAAATTCCCGGCTCCATCGACTCGGGGCGTTGCCAGCAGACGCATCCTTCGCCGCTCGATGAGCAGTGCCTCTCGGAGTGAGTGAGGTGGGGGAGGAGCGCTGCGGTGCTCCTCCCCTGAACTTCAGCGTGGTACGCGCTAGTGCTGCCGCGTGTTGCCCCCGATCGCTGCAGGCGGTCGGGGGCTTTTTTGCGACCGGTGATGAGCTTTGGGTGCAGCGCGCTTGCCCGGGGCGGACAATTTCAGTAGAGCGCCGCAGGTCGCGCATTGCGCGCCGTCACATCGTACGTATTGAGGCAGAGGTGCAGGGTGAAAAGCGCGCTTCGACATTCCTGGGCGCTCCTGGTGGGGATCGCGCTGATCATGCTGGGCAACGGCCTGCAGACGAGCCTTCTGGGGCTTCGCGCCTCGATCGAGGGCTTTAGCACCGGGGCGACCGGCGCGATCATGTCGGCGTTCTATGTGGGCTTTCTGGCAGGCTCCACGCTCACCCCGAAGATCGTCAAAAATGTGGGACATATCCGCGTCTTTGCGGCGTGGTCGTCGATGGCCTCGGCGGCGATCCTGTTGCACGGGCTGATCCTTGAGCCCTGGTTCTGGGGGCTGATGCGCCTGGTGACCGGCTTCTGTTATGCGGGCGTGTATGTGGTGGCCGAGAGCTGGCTCAACGATCGGGCGGATAACCGCACCCGCGGCCAACTTCTCTCGCTTTATATGGTGGTGCAGTACGTCGGCTTGAGCGGGGGCCAACTTCTGCTCAACGTGGGCTCGCCGGCGGAGCTGTTGCTCTTTGTCCTGACCTCGGTGCTGATCTCGTTGGCGCTGGTGCCGATTTCATTGACCACCAGCGCGCCGCAGCCCACAGAAGAACAGGAGCGACTGAGCCCGCGTGCCCTGTGGAAGCTCTCACCGCTGGGGGTGATGGCATGTGCGGGGGCGGGGCTCTCGACGGGGGCATTGTTGGGGATGGGCGCGGTATTCGGGGAGGAGGTCGGACTCTCGGTCGGTGAGATTTCGATCTTTATGGCGATGCTGATCGCGGGCGCGGCGATCTTGCAGTTTCCCATCGGTAGGCTCAGCGACCGGCTTCCTCGCCGCGCGGTGATCGTGCTGACCAGCGCGTTAAGTGTGGCCGTGGCGCTCGTGGCCTGGGTGATGATGGGGCAGAGCGCGGCGCTGACCCTGGGGCTGATTTTTCTGGTAGGTGGGTTTTCGATGCCGGTCTACGCGCTGGGGATGGCGCACGCCAACGATCACCTGCGCCCGGGTCAGCGTGTGGCGGCGAGTAGCACGCTGGTGCTGGTCTTCGGCCTGGGGGCGACGGCGGGGCCAGTGGGGGTGGCCACGCTGATGGATACGATGGGACCGGGGGGCTTTTATGTGGGCGTGGCGGTGATTCAGGCCGCGATTGGTTTCTTTGCCCTCTACCGCACCACCCGGCGCGAGGGGGTGGGCGCCGGGCAGCAGAAACCCTATCGCCCGGTGGTGGGAGGGCGGCCTTTCTGGCGGCGGCGGGCCTGAGAGGTAGGGCGTATCTGCAGGCGGTCTTGATGAAAAGCGCCGCCTACCCTTGGGAGGGCGGGTCTGCGACGCAGCGCTTCCAGCACCAGGGCGCGGCCGTCGCGCGCAGCACGTTGTGACGTGGATAGTGTTCATCCCCAAAAAGACCCATGCGCTCAGGCTCGGCATCTTCAGCGGGGAGCAGCAGGCTTGCGAAGAGGATATCGTAGAGGCTCAGCACGCCCCCGAAGTTGCGATTGCCCTCGGCCGGGCTGGCCGAGTGATGCCAGCGGTGCACGCTGTTGGTCGCGAAGATGAGGTTGAGCGGACCGTGGCGCAGGTCGAGATCGGCGTGCTGATAGGCCAGGCAGACCCCCTTGATCGCCATCGCCAGCGCGACGCTCTCTTCGGAAAATCCCAGCAGCAGCACCGGTCCCATCCCGAAGAGCACCTTCAACGTGTAATCGAGCGGGTGCAGGCGCAGGTTGTTGAGCGCCGTCATGCGGGCCGGCGCGTGGTGCACCGCGTGCAGCTTCCACCACCACTCCCACCGGTGGCTCAGGCGGTGGGCCCAGTAGTCGCCCAGCCCGTGCACGAGCAGGACGACCACGGCCAGAACTCCCAGCGGCAGCCCCACCTCCCAGCTGCCCCCGCGCAGCCCGGCCGCATAGGTGGTCAGCCCCGCGACCAGGGCGTGGGCCAGCGGATCGGAGAGCACACCGGTGATGCCGGCATAGGTCAGGTCTGCGCGCAGCTCCCCGGGCTCATGCGCGCGTTTGATCCTTGGGAGCCAACGCTCAAACACCATCGCCACCCCGAAGGCGACGAGCGTGATTCCGCCGGAGACCAGCGCTGGCGAGAGCTTAGCGTCCAGGGCGAAAAACGCACCCCACGTCCCGAGAAGCAGGCTGAGGGGGAAGAGCAGATAAGCGGCGACTTGCTTCATGGAGACCGTCCTATTTGCAGCAGGGCTTGCCGTCGCGCAGCGCCTCGAACTGGCGCACAAGGTCGCTGAATTGGGAGATAAACGCGTCGTAGTTGATGCTGTACCAGCGCTCCCGACCGCGTCGCTCCACGTCGAGCAGGCCGGCGCGGTGGAGCTCGCGCAGGTGGCGGCTGACCACCGAGCCGTCGACGCTCATCGCGTCGGTGAGGGTGCCCACGTTGGCCTGGCCCCCGGCGCGCATGAGCATGGCGAGCAGCTCGATGCGGGTGGGTTCGGCCAGGGCTCGAAAGGTCTGAAGCGGCATCGCCGCGCTGAGGTCGATGGTGTTCATCTGTTTAAATTAGCACGTTTGCGCATATGTGCAAATAAAAGGCGACGGTGATGTTGCGCCTCGTCTCCGGGGCCACGAAGCGATGCGCGGGCAACGGGTGGGGAGCTTTTCTTCGGGGGAGCGGCTTCCGGCCTGGCGGGGGGCTCTCCGGAGGCAGCGGGCCTTTGTTCGCAGCCTCACTGCCAGAGGCGTTCGTGCTTGTTTGACGCCGGGAGCTTTGCCACAAAGGGGCGATGCTGCCCCGGAGGGGGTTTGGATCTGTAGATTTCAATATTTCCATAAGGGAGATGCGATGAACTGGATGAAGAAGATGCGTTTGAGCGTGATGGTGCTCCTGGCCAGCGGGTTGATTGCCGGCTGTAGCTCGGACCCCAACGTCGATGAGCCAGCCGATGTGGGGCAGGAAGATGTGCTGCCGGATGAAGATGCCTCGGATGCCGGCGAGGATGTGGATGAGCAGGACACCTGTGATGGGTTGCCCTGGTGTGAGGAAGGGTTTGAAGAGGTCGACAGCTGCGAAGGCCTGGAGTCCTGCGACGAAGTCACGCTCTGCGGCATCACGATCCTCTGCGCGGAGGAAGACAGCTGCACCGAGGTGCCCGTCTGCGAGGCGAATGAAGCCGAGGTGGAGAGTTGCAATGGCTACGCGGACGAAGACTGCCGCGCGGTAGATGCCTGTGAAGAACAGGTGCTCTGCGTGCCGCAGGACGCCACCTGTGATGTGGAGCTTGCCGGCTGCGGTGAGACGCTCACCAAAGTGGAGAGCTGCGACGGGATTGATGGGTGCATCGAGCTGAGCGCCTGCGGTGAAACCTACGGCTGTGCGCCCGAGGTCGACACCTGCGATGCTGAGCCGGTCTGCAACACTGGCGAGGTTGAGGTGGACAGCTGCGACGGTTTCGATGAGTGCCGCGAGGTGACCATGTGCGACGCCACGATCCTGTGTGCGCCCGAGCCCACCGACCCCTGTGATCCGGCCGGTTACACCTGCCCGGACGGTCTGGAGGCGGTCGCTGATGTCGACTGCACCGTGGATCTGGGGCCGGACGCCGACCGGATGTGCTTTACCGTCGAGATTTGCCCCGACGTCAACGTGTACTGCCGTGGACCGGAGGTCGACTGCACCACCGATTACGACATCTGCCCGGCGGGCTACTCCGCGCGCACCGACTGCGATGAGGCCACGCGTGAGTGCGGGATCACGCTGATCTGCGAAGACATCGGCGGCTGTGAGGCCAACGAGCTCTAAGTTCTTAACCAGGCCTCCCGGAAGTCGGGGAGGGCTGGTGAGTTCCGGTGTGAAGAAGGGCGGCCCTTTGAGGGGGCCGCCCTTTTTTGTGGTGTCTTCGACCCGTGAGCCAGCGCGGGCTCGAGAGCGGAGGCCGCAGGCGTCCTGGCCTCAAGGCACTGACGAGTGCCCTGGTCGTTGAGGCGGCCTTGCGACAGGTTGCCACCTTGCGCCGGGCGCAAATTCTGCGAAGGTATCGCCCAGGGCGGCGCGACGGACGCGGCGCCGGCAGGTTTTGAACAACGCACGAGGCAGACGATGAGCGGTGAGATGTTGCCGGTATTAAAGCTGGTCAAATACGCGGGGCTTGTGCTCTTTGCGGCCGGCGCGGCGCTGACCTTTCTTGGCGAGGGCCTGCGGCTGCGCCAGCGCGCGGCGTACGTGGTGGCCGCACCCGGCTATATGGCGACCTGGGGCGGCGGCATGCTGATGGTGGGCATGTACAACCATGCGCTCTTCAGCGGCTGGATCATCGTGACCTTTTTGCTGATGACCGCGGTGATGAACGCCGTGATGTGGTCAGCAGCGGCCGAGGGCAGACGGAGCGCGGCGTTGGCCTGCGTCAGCGCATTGGCGCTTGTGGGGTGTGTGGGGCTGATGGTGTTTCGGCCTTTCTGAGCAGATTCGAGCAGGTGATCTGAGGCCGCGGTCTCAACAGGCAGTGAGGCAAAACATGAAGTTGTTTTCGCTCAAAACATTCGGGCTCATTGAGGGCCTCTCGATGGTGGTGCTGCTCTTTGTGGCGATGCCCCTGAAGTACGTCTGGGACCAGCCCGAGATGGTGCGCATGGTGGGGATGGCGCACGGGGTGTTGTTCATGATCTTTGTGGCGTGGGTGCTCGTGGAGGCCTTTCGCACGAAATGGACGCTGGAGAAGACGGCCGGAGCGCTGGCGGCGTCGGTGATTCCGTTTGCGCCTTTTGTGGTGGATCTCTCGTCGGAGCCAGAGGCTGGTGAGGCGCCGGCGCTCGCCGGGGACTGAGATGTTTTGAGGTGATGGGGGGATGGTGGGGCGCGTGTTGTGGTTAGGTGGTTAAGTGGTTGGGTGGTTGTGGGGCATCGAGTTTTGCGGAGTGAGTCGATTCGTGTGGGCGGCTGGGAGGTTGAGGGGGGAGGTTTAAGTGAAAAGGCGGCCCGGTGGGCCGCCTTTTTTGTTAGTTTTTATGCGGTGTTAGTAGATGCGTTTTACTCGGGAGCGGGGGGGGCGGTGGTGTCGTCTGCCCGGGCCGATTCGGGGGAGGTGTTTGCGAGTTCGGTGGCGCCGAGGCGGTCGAGGACGAAGGCATAGGTGAAGGCGGTTTCGCGGAAGTAGGCGTAGCGGCCCGAGGCGCCGCCGTGCCCGGCGCCCATGTTGGTTTGAAGGAGGGTGAGGTTGTCGTCGGTGCGGGTGTGGCGCAGGCGGGCGACCCATTTGGCGGGTTCCCAGTAGTGGACGCGGGGGTCGTTGAGGCCGGCGGTGACGAGCAGGTGGGGGTAGGCCTGGGCCGTGACGTTGTCGTAGGGGGAGTAGGCGAAGATGGTCTCAAAGGCCTCGGGGGTGTTGGGGTTTCCCCACTCGGTGTACTCGACGACGGTCAGGGGGAGGGAGGCGTCGAGCATGGTGTTGATGACGTCGACGAAGGGAACGTCGGCGACGGCGGCCTCAAAGAGGTCGGGGCGCTGGTTGAGGACGGCGCCGATGAGCAGACCGCCGGCGGAGCCGCCGTTGATGGCCAGGCGCCCGGGGGAGGTGTAGCCGGCCTCAATCAGGTGTTCGGCGCTGGCGATGAAGTCGGTGAAGGTGTTTTGTTTGTTGGTGAGTTTGCCGTCGAGGTACCACTGCCGGCCCATCTCGCCGCCGCCGCGGATATGCGCGATGGCGAAGATCACGCCGCGCTCCAGAAGGGAGATGCGGGAGGCGGAGAAGTAGGGGTCGTAGTTCATGCCGTAGGCCCCGTAGCCCAGCAAAAAGAGGGGGTGGGAGCCGTCGAGCGCGATGCCCTTTTTGTGGACGATGGAGATGGGCACCTCCGTGCCGTCGGGGGAGGTGGCGTAGATGCGGCTGCTCTCGTAGAGGTCGCGCTCGTAGTGGTGGACGGTGGTCTCTTTTTGAAGATCGAGGGCGCGGGTGGGAAGGGTGTAGTCGAAGACCGAGCGCGGGGTGATGAGGGAGCTGTAGGTGAAGCGGATGGTGTCGGTGGCGAATTCGGGGTTGTCGTTAAAGCGCAGCGAGTAGGTCTGCTCGGGCATGGCGATGGTGTGCTCGTCGCCGCTATCGAGGTTGCGGGCGCGCAGACGTGGGGAGCCGCCGTGGCGCTCTTCGAAGATCCACCAGTTCTGGAAGGTGTGGACGGCTCGAAGCAGGGTTTCGGGGCGGTGGGGGATGACTTCTTCCCACTGGTCTTTTGCGAGGTTGTCGGTGGGGGTGCGCATCAGCTTGAAGTTGATGGCATCTTCGTTGGTGACGATGAGGAAGTGGTCGCCGTGGTGGGCGACGCTGTACTCAACGCCGGGCCTGCGGGGGGCGACCACCCGAAAGTCCTCGCCGGGGGTGGTGGCATCCAGGATGTGGGATTCGCCGCTGGCGTTGCTCCAGAGGGTGAGCTGCAGAAAGTCGCCGCTGCGGGTCTTACTGACGTAGGCGTAGAAGGCTTCGTCTTCTTCGTGGAAGACGAGCTCGTGGTCGGCGTCGGGCTCATCGAGGCGCATGCGGAAGACTTTGTCGGGGCGATGCGCGCTGTCGAGGGTGGTGTAGAAGAGGGTGGTGTTGTCGTTGGCCCAGGCCACCGACGAGGTGTTCTCGATGGGGCCGGCGACGTGGGTACCGCTCTCGATGTCGAGGACGTGCAGGGCGTAACGCTCGTTGCCGGAGGTGTCGAGGGCGTAGGCCAGCAGGCGATGATCGTCGCTGAGCTCATAGGCGCCGAGGCCGAGGTAGTCGTGACCTTCGGCCAGCTCATTGAGGTCGAGCAGGACCTCTTCGTCGGCGTCGAGGCTGCCGCGTTTGCGGGCGTAGATCGGGTAATCCTGCCCCTCGACGGTGCGGGAGTAGTAAAAAAAGTCGCCGCGACGCACGGGCACCGAGAGGTCGGTCTGGTCGATGCGGGAGAGGATCTCCTGGTAGATCGACTCCTGAAGCTCCTCGGTGTGGGCCATGGCGGCTTCGGCGTAGGCGTTTTCGGCTTCCAGGTAAGCGATGGTCTCGGGGTTGTCGCGATCGCGCAGCCAGGCGTAAGGGTCAACGAGGGTGTGGCTGTGGATCTCGGTGGTGGTGTCGATGCGTTGAGCTATGGGGGGAGTGAGGGCGGGCTGGCTGGCGCTTTCGGTGGGGGCGGTGTCGGCGGAGGGGGCCGGTGAGGCGCAGGCGGTAAGCGTCAGTGCGAGTGCGGCGCTGAGCGAGGTAAGGCGGTGAAGATGCATGGGGGGCTCGAGGTTTGAGGTGTTGAGGGTTGGGGGGCATTGAAGGTGGGGAGAGTAGCGAGAGGTGGGGGAGGGGGACAAGGTTGGGGGGCGTGCTTTGTGGTTGTGTGGTTGTGTGGTTGTGTGGTTGAGGGGCGTCGGGGTTTGAGGGGTGGGGAGGTTCGTGAGTGCGGTGGGAGGGGCGCGCTTTGTGGTTGTGTGGTTGTGTGGTTGTGTGGTTGTGGGGCGTCGGGGTTTGCGGGGTGGGGAGGTTCGTGAGTGCCGAGCTCACTCAGGACGACGCTGACTGCGTCGCTGCGTCCTCGCGGTGGCGCTGCCACAGCTTCGTCCTGGCTCCTTGTCAGCCCCGCCCTGAATGCGCTCGGGTCGGCGGGTTCGCTTTTGTGGTTGGGGGGGGAGGACGCCTTGCCGGTGGGGGGCGGAATCGTGTACATCGCGTTGCTGTATGGATATGTGTGCCTAAGTGAGAGAGGGGCCGGCGCATGGGTCGCCGGGAAATGTCCAGGTCTGAGGCAAGGGAGAGGCGATGTCATTGTTGAGCGCGTTTAAGGGGAGTGGGCCGAGCGGGTTCGGGTACGGGTCGACGGCAGAAGACGTGACCGAGGGGCTGGACCTGAGTGGGAAGACGATTCTGATCACCGGGTGCAACTCCGGGATTGGCAAAGAGTCGTTTCGGGTGCTGGCGGCCAGGGGGGCGCATATCATCGCGGCGGCGCGCACCGAGGAGAAGGCGCAGGCCACGGCTGATGAGCTGGGGGTGAGTGCGCAGACCACGGTGGTGGCCTGCGAGCTCTCGGAGCCGGAGTCGGTGCGGGCGAGTGTGGAGGCGGTCAAAGCGGCGAGTCGGACGATCGATGTGTTGATGCTCAACGCGGGGATTATGGCGTTGCCGGAGCTGCAGGTGCATCACGGCTATGAGCTTCAGTTTCTCACAAACCACATCGGGCATTTCATCTTAACGCAGGGGCTGCGCGAGATGCTGAGTGAGGATGCGCGGGTCGTGGCGTTGAGCAGCGCCGGGCATCAGCATACGCCGAAAGGGGGTATTGCTTTTGATAACCTCGATGGTCGCAAGGGCTATGACGCGTGGCGTTTTTACGGGCAGTCGAAGCTGGCGAATCTGCTCTTTGCGCGGGAGCTCGCCAGGCAGTTTGAGGGAAGCGAGCGCCAGGCGTATTCGGTGCATCCCGGGGTGATTAAGACCAACCTGACGCGGCATATGAACCCGATTTTGACGTCCTTGTTCGGAATGTTTGAGTCGCTGACGCTCAAGAATGTGGAGCAGGGGGCGGCGACGCAGTGCTACGTGGCGGTGCATCCCCAGGTGGATGCGTCGGGGGCGTATTTTGCGGACTGCAACGAGGCGAAGAGCAGCCGCTACGGGCGAGATATGGAGCTTGCGCGGCGGCTCTGGGAAGAGAGCGAGCGTATTGTGGAGGGACTTTAAGATGGGATTTTTCTTAGGATTCGCCGCGCTGGCCGGGCAGGACGCGCTCGCGGGGGACACGCCAGACCCAGGCAATGATCCAGAGGGCGGCGGCGTTGCTGGCGCCGTCGAACTCGAGCATCCAGTGGGGGAGCAGGCCGCCGCCGATGGCGCCGACCAGAAAGGCAATGCTGGCCGGCCAGAGGCGAGCGTCGAGGGAGGTGGCCATCATCATCAGGGCGAAGGCGAAGAGGCCGTTCTCCAGGGCGATGCAGCCGGCGACGTCCAGGCCCAGGATAAAGCCCATCACGCGCATGATCAGCGATCCGAAGAGGATGACGAAGATGCTGATGATGATGCGCGTGTTGATCGCGTTGCTTAAGAGCCGTTTTCGCATCAAAAAGACGATGAGGCCGGAGCCGCCGATGACGCCCAGGTACTGAAGGAAGTACTCGGAGAACGTCATGGTGGCCAGGCCCAGGTGCACCAGTCCGCTGTTGATGAGGGGGATGGCGCCCAGGACCAGGCCGAGAAAGAAACTCATGCGGCTTCGGGCGGCGCTGTTGAGGTCGATGTCGACGTCGTGGGAGAGCCTTTTGAGCTTTTGCAGCTCGCGGGCCTCGTCGTTGAGGCGCAGGCGCAGAGCGCGCAGGCGCGCCTCAAAGTCGCTGCGATCGCCGCGGACTTCGTCGAGGAGTAGCGCTGCGGCTTTGTCGTCGCCCTGGCGCAGCTCGAAGTCGAGCATGCGCTCGATGGCGCGGTCGAGGCCCTGGCGAGCCGGGAGGTTGTCGGGCCAGACGGTCAGGGCCTGCTCAAAGCCGAAGCGGCACTCGGCGTAGAGGCGGTAGATGCGGGCGGTGGCGTCGTCGTCGGCGGCGGGGAGGTTGGTGGAGGTCGGATGGGATTCGGCCTCGTCGCCGAGCAGCTCGTGGAGGTGCGCCTCCAGGGTGATCAGACGCATGCGGGCTTCGTCGGCCAGTCGGCGAGAGTCGCGGTGGTGCTGGTAGCTGGCGAGGGCCTGGCGAAGATCTTCGGCGCTCTGGAAACGATCGTCGGGGTTGTGGGCGGTGGCGGTGTTGCAGATGCTGGCGAGCTCTTCGGGGACCTCGGGGCCGTAGTCGACCGGCTCGGCGCGGTAAGCGCTGATGAGGCTGGCCATCACCGAATTGCCGGCGTTTCGGGGGGTGTGGGTGATGAGCTCGTGGAGGATGGCGCCCAGCTGATAAACGTCGCTGCGCTGGTCGATCGAAGCGCCCTCGCCGCGGGCCATCTCGGGGGCCATATAAGAGGGGGTGCCGGCGACTTCGTCGACATGGCGGGCGAGCTGGATGCGGTCGGTGCCGTCGTCGAGGAGGCTTACGGCGATGCCCCAGTCCACCAGGTAGACCTCGCCATAGTCGCCGAGCATGACGTTTTCGGGCTTGAGGTCGCGGTGAATGACGGCGCGGCTGTGGGCGAAGTGCACCGCATCGCAGACCTGCATGAGGATCTCGATGTGGGCGTCCAGCGGCTCCTGGTAGCCGGCAAAACGTCGGGGCAGAAGCTCGGGTTTTTTCAGCGTGTCGAGCCAGGCGCGGCCCTCGACGCGTTTCATGACCATCATCGGGGCGCCGGAGGCGTCGACGCCCAGGGCGTGGACCGGGATGATGTTGGGGTGTTCGAGCATCCCGGTGACCCAGGCTTCTTTAAGAAGGCTGCGGGTGGACTCGGAGTTGCGGCGGTCGGGGCGGATGGTCTTGATGGCGACATCGCGCCATAAGGAGCGCTGGTGGGCCTGGCGCACCACGCCCATGCCGCCCTGGCCGAGCTGCTCGCCGGGCAAAAAATCGGCTTTTCCGTCGTCGTCGCTGCCGGTGTGAATGAGCGGGAGGGCGCCCAGAGCCTGCTGGCGCTGGAAGGTCTCCAGGGGGCGGCGAGGGGCGATGGTGGCGCCGACGTCGCGCGTGCCGGCGTCGGTGTCGCCCATGGCCAGAGTCTCCCAACGCGCGACCAGGGTGGGTTCGGGTGAATCGAAGTCGCTCATGAATCGTCCTGCGAGTGTCGGCGGCGTTCGGAGGGGGGTGAGGGTGCTAGGTGCGGGGGACGTTAAGCACCCGAAAACATTGTGAAGCGGCACGTTGGCGCGAGTAGTTATTCTAGCATGCGTGGGTTAAACTTGGCAGCGGACGACCCATCCAGCGACGAAAAAAAGGAGATGTATGATGCGGTGGACACGAGCGAGTTGGGCCGGAGTGTTTCTGGCTGTGGTGTGCATGTCGGTGCCGGCGTTTGCTCAGGAAGGTGGCGAGCAGGCCGGAGATAAGGCGGTGGAGATTCTGGAGGCGTTGGAGCTTCCGGAGGCTGCCGCTGAGCTTGAGCGAGCCGGCGTGGAGAATGTGCAAATCGAGCGCGCCATCGAGGTGATTCGCGAGCGGCAGGCCGCCCGCGCCGAAGGTGGCGAGGCGCCGGACGGAGCTGAAGCGGCAGAAGGTGCCGAAGGCGCCGAAGAAGCTGGCAGCGCCGCGGCCGAGGCCGCCCGCACGCTGAAAGCCGAGGCCGAAGCTGCGCGCGAGCACGGGCCGATGGAGAACTTTGGCGACTACGTCAAAGAGCAGGTCGAGTCGGGTGTGCGCGGCCAGGAGCTCGCTGCGAAGATCCGCGAGGAGCGCGAGCGTCGCCGTCCGCGTCCGGAGCGTGGTCAGGCCGGTGAGAATGGTCAGGCCGGTGAGCGTGGTCAGGCTGGCGAACGCGGTCAGGCGGCTGAGCGTGGTCAGGCCGGTGAGCGTGGTCAGGCCGGTGAGCGTGGTCAGGCCGGTGAGCGTGGTCAGGCCGGTGAGCGCGGCGCGAAGGGCAAAGCCCCTCGCGGTCAGCAGGATGAGGCGCAGGCCGAAGGTGAAGAGGGCGAAGCGGCCGCCGAGCGTGGCCAGGGCCGTCGCCCGGCTGCAGCCGGTGCGAAGGGCAAAAACGCGAACGCGGACCAGTAAGCCAGGAGAAAAGCTATGCAAAAGATGATGTGGATGTGTGTTGCGATGCTGGTGAGTCTGGCGATGGTGGCAGGCTGTGAGTCTCCCTCCGAGGAGGCCCCGGCCGAGCCGGCCGAGAGCGCGGCGGTGGAAGAGGCGCCTGCCGAAGAAGAAGCCGCACCGGAGTCGGAGCTTGTGGTCGAGGCGCGCGAAGTCGCTGCGCTGCGCGCCAAGATCAAGGCCAACCCCGAGCAGGTCGAAGCCCTGCTCGCTGAAGCCGAGATGAGCGAGGAAGAGCTGGAGGCGAAGATCTTTGAGATCAGCGCCGACCCGGCCGCGCGCGCGGCTTACGTGGAAGCCTCGAAGTAAGGGCGCGGACTGGCGCGGCGCGCCGGTAGCGCAAAAAGAAAAGGCCCGAAACCGCCAGGTTTCGGACCTTTTCGTTGTGACACGCGCCGCACTCAGCGGTAGATGCCCTCGGGGGTGTAGGGCGAACCGTTGGAGGCGAAGAACTTGCCATCGAGGTAGCGGTAGCCCTTGTCGAGCGAGGCGATGGTCTTCATATGCTCGTCGGTAAGCTCAACCTTGAGCGCGTCGAAGTTCTGCTGGATGCGCTGGCGGTTGACCGACTTGGGGATCACCACGGTGCCGCGGGCGATGGCCCAGGCGATGAGCACCTGCGCGGTGGAGGCGCCGACCTCGCTGGCGATGGTCTCGATGGTGGGGTGATTGAGAAGCGGCGGCTCATCGTCTTTGCGGTTCTCGCGGTCGGTGGAGCCCAGGGGAGAGTACGCCGTGAGCACGATGTTGTGCTCGTTGCAGAAGTTCAGAAGCTCGCCCTGCTGCAGGTGCGGGTGCGACTCGACCTGGTTGACCTCGGGAAGCTCGCCAACCGTGCCAAGGGCGCTGAGGCGCTCCGGACCCATGTTGGAGACGCCGACGGCGCGGGACTTGCCGGCTTGTTTGGCGGCCAGCATCGCCTCCCAGGTCTCGGAGAGGGGGGCCTCTTCGAGGGTGAGCCAGTCGTCGGCCGAGCGGGGGAAGCCCACGCCGGGCTTAAACGCGATGGGCCAGTGGATGAGGTAGAGGTCCAGGTAGTCGAGCTGAAGATCGCTTAAGGTCTGCTCGAGCGCCGGGGCGACGTCGTCTTTGAGGTGGGCGTTGTTCCAGAGTTTGGAGGTGACCCAGAGCTCGTCGCGGGTGATGTCGCCGGCGGCGATGGCGTCTTTGATGGCCTGGCCCACTTCGGTTTCGTTGCCGTAAACGGCGGCGCAGTCCAGATGCCGGTAGCCAATTTCAAGGGCGGCGCGCACCGCGTCATACACCTCGCCGGGCTTGCTCTTCCAGGTGCCCAGGCCAAAGGCCGGGAAGGAGAGGCCGCTGCGAAGTTTGAGGGTGGGGTAGGTGGTCATGGATGCTCCCTTTACGGCTCAGGTTGAATCTCGAATCGAGGGTGCCAGGGGTCGCGCGCAGCGCGCGCCCTGGCGGCCCTGAGGAGATAAGCACCGCTCAAAAAAGTCGAGTGATCAGCGCGGGAAGAGGACCTCTTCGGGGGCCAGCGGGGCGTCGAGGACGCCGACGTCGGTTAGCGTGTCGATGACACGGCTTAAGTCGGGCTGGTCGATGCCCGGGCGCTCCGCCCAGGTGGTCTGCTCAAGCCAGGCGGCCGCATCTTCGGGGCGCTGGCCGAAGCGAGAGACGACCTCGGCGATGGTCGCCTCGGGCTCTTGCGTCATCTCTGCGGTCAGGGTTTGAAGCGTGGCAAAGAGGGTGTTGAGGTCGTCGGCGCGCTCGCGGGCGAAGTCGCGGCGGCTCACGATCACAAAAGGCGCCCAGGGCGTCGCACACGTGCCCACGCGTCGCCATTCGCCGGAGTCGACCACCGGCTTGGTGGTGAACTTTTCCCACATAAAGGCGGTGCCGCGCCCTTCGGCCAGGGCGGTGCGGGCGCCGGCCAGGTCGCCGACCTGCTCAAAGCTCATCTCGCTGCGCGGGTCCCAGCCGTGGTCGGCCGCCAGCACGTAGGCCATGATATGCGAGCCGGAGCGCGGTCGGCTGATGGCGAAGGGCTGGCCGCGCAGCTCCTCGATGGAGGCGTAAGGAGCCTCGGCGTGAACGTGCACGCCCCAGACCAGGGGGGAGGTGACGTAGGTGCCGAGGATGGTCGCGTCCCCACCTTTGGCGATATGCGTGACCACCCCTTCGGTCAGGAGCACCGCCACATCCAACTCGCCAGCGTCGAGCGCGGCAAGCATCTGGCCGGTGCCGCCAAAATACTCGGTGAAGCTGTAGTCGAAGGGGGCGTCTGCGAAGAGGTCGCGTTCGGCAGCCCGGTAGAAGGGGGTGTTGAAGTGCTCGGGCACGCCGCCGACGCGGAGAGGTTGGGTCATGGTACGGCTCGGGGGTTGAGGGGCGCGCCGCGAGTGCGAGGCGCGTGTCAGTCCAGTCGCAGAGGGGGACTTCGTAACGCGACGAGCGCAGTCAAGGCAACTCTATAACGCCCCGAGTGCTCGCCGAGGTCGTGATGGCTCAGGGCGAAGCAACGATCGGTAGAGAAAAACATGCCCCCCCGGGCCCAAAAGGGCGAGTGGGGGGCATGTTTTTTGAAGAGCGTTGCAAGAGCAGGGGGCGAAGCGAGGGGCTTACCAGTCGGTGGGTTTGTAGTCTTTGAGGAAGAGTCCCCAGACGTGGTTGCCGGTGTTGGCGCCGTCGAAGATGGGGTCGATGATGCGCGCAGCCCCGTCGACAATGTCGAGCGGGGGGTGGAAGCGGTGCATCTCGCGTTTTTTGCGGGCGTGCTCGGCCGGATCCTCGTCGGTGACCCAGCCCGTATCCACCGAGTTCATGTGGATGCCCGACTCGATGTAGTCGGCGGCCGAGGTGCGCGTCATCATGTTGAGCGCGGCTTTGGCCATGTTGGTGTGGGGGTGCCGGTCCGTCTTGAAGATGCGGTAGAACTGGCCCTCCATCGCACTGACATTGACGATGTGCTTGTCGTGGGTCGGCACGGCCTCCATCAAGGGCTTCAGCCGCGCGTTGAGAATAAAGGGGGCCACGGCGTTGACGAGCTGAACCTCGAGAAGCTCCACCGCGCTGACCTCGTCGAGCTTCAGCCGCCAGGAGTTCACCCGGCGCAGGTCCACCTGCTGGAGGTCGGCGTCGAGCTGACCTCTGGGGAAGAGGTGGTGGCCGCGCTCGCGATCTTCAGCCAGAAGTTCCACCTGACTCAAGAGCGCACTGGAAGCCCCCGGCTTCGTCAACGCCGCCCCTTCCGGGAGCTGGTCATCACGCTCCACTCGCCCCACCAGCCGGCGCACCTCGGAGCCGAGGTCGTCGCTGGAGAGCTCGCCCTGCATCAGGTGCTCGTAGAAGCCGGTCGGGCGGCGCACCGTCTGGCAGGCGTTGTTGACGATGTAGTCCAGGCGCGGGAGGTGGTCGAGGAGGTGGCGGCAGAAAACCTCGACGCCCGGGGTGTGGCGAAGGTCCAGGCCGTAGATCTCCAGGCGATCTTTCCACTCCTCAAAGTCCGCTTCGGCCGCGTAACGGCGCGCGGCATCGTTGGGAAAGCGGGTCAGCGCGATGACGCGGGCGCCGGCGCGCAGGAGCATGATGGCGGCCTGGTAGCCGATCTTGACGCGCGCTCCGGTGATGAGCGCGACGCGTCCGCGAAGGTCCGCGGTCTGCGAGCGTTTTTCAAAGTTGAAGTCGCCGCACTCCAGACACATCTGGTCGTAGAAGTGATGCACCTCGGTGTAGCTCGCACGGCAGACGTAGCAGATGCGCTCGTTGTTGGTCTGGCCAATGGGCTCACTGGTGGGCGCTTCGTAAGGCGCGGGTAGCTCGTGGGGGCGCCCCTCAAACTCCGCGCGGCGGCGCGGGGTCTCGAAGATGGGCTTGTCACGCAGCTGGCGGATGCCCGTCTGGTCCAGAAGCGCCTGATCCTCATCGCGCTCCTGATCCCTTTTGCTACGCTGCCTCGCCCTCGCAAGCGCTCGCCGCGCGTGCTTCGAGGGGTGAGAGACTCGCCCCGCCGCGATGAGAAAACGGCGCTGGGTGGGTTCGTCGATGTCGGCCAATAGCCCGCGATCCTCAATGAGTTGCTCCATGAGGTCTGAGGCGGCGTCGAGTTTTTTCTTGAGATCGTCCATGGGCGCGGTCTTAGCCCAAAGGGAAGCGGGGGACAAGGCCGGTGGGTGCGCGGAGGGGCGTCTGCGGCGGTGCGGCAAGGCGTGTGTAGCTTTGAAAGGACGCGGGCGGCCGCGGGCCGTCGCGCCAGGACCTAACTTAGAGCTGAGGTGACGTGATGGCCCAGACACGCGATGAGGCATGCGACCCAAACCAGTGGGACTTCTCCGAGCTGCGTGCGCTCTTTATCAACTGCACGCTCAAACGCTCGCCGGAGCGCTCCAACACCGATGTGCTGATGGAAGTCTCGCGTACGATCATGCGCGGGGCCGGGGTGAAGGTCTGCAGCGTGCGCGCCGTCGATCACAACCTCGCGCCGGGGGTGTATCCGGATATGCGGGAGAAAGGCTGGGAGGAGGATGACTGGCCCGAGATCTACAAGGAGGTCGAGGCGGCCGATATCCTCGTGTTGGGATCGCCCATCTGGCTCGGGGAGCGCTCGTCGGTCTGCTCGAGGGTTATCGAACGCCTCTATGCGATGTCGGGGATGACCAACGAAAAGGGGCAGTACGTCTATTACGGCAAAGTTGGTGGGTGCGTGATCACCGGCAACGAAGATGGCATCAAACATTGCTCAAGCGGGATCCTCTACGCGTTGCAGCACCTGGGGTATCTGGTCGGACCCCAGGCCGACGCCGGCTGGGTGGGGGAGGCAGGGCCGGGGCCCTCCTACGGAGATGAGGGCTCGGGCGGGGTGAGCAACGCGTTCACGCAGCGGAACACCACGTTTATGACGTGGAACCTTCTGCATATGGCCAGGATGCTGAAGGAGGCCGGCGGGGTGCCGGCCTGGGGGAATCAGAGGGACTTGTGGGATGAGGGGTGTGATTTTGGGCATCCTAATCCCGAATATCGCTGACCGCATCAGGACGACGCTGGCTGCGTCGTCCGGGATTCGCAGTAGCGCTGCTACAGCATCATCCCGGCCTCCTTGCCAATCGCCGCCCTGAGTGCGGTCAGGTCTTTGGGGATGCGTAGAAAGTTCGTAAGAGCGTTGGGGGGTGTGCGGGTTGTGGTTGGGTGGTTGTGGGGTTGGGTGGTTGAGGGGCGTGGGAGGGGCGCGGTGTGGGTCGATTCGTGAGGGCGTTGGGGGGCGTGCGGGTTGTGGTTGGGTGGTTGGGTGGTTGAGGGCCGGGGTGTTGGTCGATTCGTGAGCGCGTTTGGAGGGGTGTGCGGGGGCTGACCGCGTCGGGACGGCGCTGGTTGTGTCGCCGCCCTGAGTGCGGTCAGATCTCCGGGTGTGCGAGGTGGTCAGGGGGTGGGCATGCCCTGCCAGAAGTAGGCGTCGTGGTCGGGGTCGGTGTTGTAGAAGGGGGCTTCGGAGCGGGGGGGGCTCGGAGCCGTCCCAGTTGGGGTCGGGGGAGACGGGGGTGTGGGCGCGGTGGCCGTGGGCCGGGGCGTGGGCGGGCGGACCATCGGTGGAGGTGGTCTGCGGGGAGGTGGTGAGGGCGGCGGTGGAGGTGGTGCTGAGCGGGGTGCCGAGCTGGTAGAGGGCCGGGCCCTGGGGATGCTGGTGGCCGGTGAAGCGGTAGGCGCTGGTGGAGGTGTTGCGGTAGGAGAAGCCCCACATGCGGCGGCTGAGCTCGTCGAAGAAGCGGAAGTACCACCATTCGCCGTCGAGGGGGTGGTTGAAGGCGATGGCGGCGTGGGGGGCGCCGGGGATGCGCACGCGCAGGCCGGTCTGGGGGTGGCGAAAGCGCAGGGAGGCGTGGTGGCGGCCGATGCGGTCGCCCTCGGAGATGAGGCGGTCGATGGCGTTGCCGCCCAGGTGCAGGTCGTGGAAGGAGTTGGCCTGCATGGGTGGGGCGTTGATCTCGGTGTAGGCGCCAAGCACGGTGGCGGAGCTGGCGGTGCTGTCGAGGGTCAGCGCATCGACGGTGGTGGAGTTGATGGTGGGGAGAGACGTAGGTGTTGCCCAGAAAGGAGGAGTCGAGGATGCCGTTTCCGGCGCGGACCTCCAGGCCGGTGAAGAGGCCGGCGTTGGTGTCGCCGCCGGCCAGGTGCATGGCGTAGTTGTGGCACTCGTAGAAGACGATGCGGCTCCACTGCTGGATGTTGAGGTTGGCGTGCTGGCCGTCGACGATGGAGTGGGCGCGGATGCCGGTGCCCATGCGGTCAAAGTAGAGGTTGTCGAGGCGCAGGCCGTGCGCACGCACATCCAGGCCGATGCCGTCATGAGGTTGGGAGGGGGTGGTGGGGGCGAAACTTAAGTCGCGCACGGACGACCAGTCGGCAGGCTCAGAGATGCGCAGGGCGATGAGGTCGTTTTCGACAAAGAGCTGGGCGCCGTGGCCGTCGATGATGATGCGGCGGTTGACGTGCAGGGCCAGGCCGTCGCCGTCGGGATCATCAAGGCGCAGGCGGGCGTTGGCGGGCAGGCGGTAGGGGGTGCCCAGGCCCACCGGGGCCGGGAGGTTGTCGAGGTCGGCCTGCAGCGCGACGGTCGCCGGGACCTGACCTGTGGGATCGACGCAGTGGCCGCCCTGGGTGCAGACAAAGTTTCCGGGGCAGGGGGCGTTCAGCGCGCAGCTGATGAGCGCCTGGCCCGTCTCGGAGGTGGGAGGGGTGGGGTGGGCGTTGTGGTCAGTGCGCTCGGCGCTGAAGCAGGCGCTCAGGGTGAGGGCTGCGGCGAATGCGAGGAGGGCAGCGAGTGGGCGCAGACGACGGGGGAATCTCATATGTTCTCCATGATGTGCCGAGGAGTACAGATGAGGGGGAGCGCGCGTGTACGTTGCGGGCCGATGAGCTCCCCCCGAAGCTCCGTAGGTGGTTGGGGTCGTCTGAAATGGGTGAAAAAAAGGCCCGAGACAGCGCTAAAGGTGGGCTGTTTCGGGCCGGGGGCAAGGGGGATGGGTGTGAAAAATTATCGGGTCAGATTTGGTGGGCGACGACGTGGCGGAGGTAGCTGGCGAGCTCGTCCATGCCGTGGATGCCCATCTGGTGGCCGAGGGTCTGGTTGTAGTTGGTGGTGCCGTTGATGTCGTAGGTGTAGCGCTTGCCCTCGGCGTCTTCGACGAACTCGATGCCGGCCAGCTCGATGCCGCTGGCGGCGCACATGGCGAGGTAGCGCAGCACGAGGGGATCGTCGGCTTGAAGAGGGGACTGGGAGAATTTGGCGCCGCCGTCGATGGGGCAGTTGTCGGCGATGGCAGCGGCCTGTGCTTTCTCGCGCTGGAGCTCAACCTGGCAGACGTCGGAGGGGCAGAGTTGGAAGCCGTCGTCGGTGGCGGAGCGCATGGCGAAGATCATGCGCTGGCCGACGATCTCGACGCGGGTGATGAAGGGTTCAGGGGCCTGGATGTACTGCTGGATGAGGACCTGGTGGTCGGGGCCGAGGTCGAAGTCGCCTTGCGCCAGGCGGTCCTGGAGCTCGTCGGCGTTCTCGAAGCGCTCGATGCCCAGGCCTTTGCCGCCGCGGTTGTGTTTGGTGATGAAGGGGCCTTCAAAGGATGCGGCGAGTGTGACGAGGTGTTCGGTGCCCACGGCCAGGGCGGTGCGTGGGGTGCGGATGCCGAAGCGCTGCAGGGTGAGGTGCTGGCGCAGCTTGCTCATCTCGAGCTCGAAGGCGGCCAGGCCGTTGACGACGCGGGCGCCGTGGGCTTCGAGGTGGGCAAGGATCTCCCGGGTCAGGGCCACGGAGGTGAGGTGGCCGCGGGTGTGGGAGGAGGGGCTCATGCGGTTGAGGTAGATGCCCGGGGCGGGGGGGCCGTCGATGATGCCGTGGTGGACGGGGATCTCGTTGTACTCAAAGCCCTGTTTCTGGAGGGCGTCGCGCAGGGGCGGGAGCCAGTCGGGGTTTTCAAAGAGGATGTGGACGGTGGGAAGCGTGCTCATGGGGGGGCTCCAGCCTTATGGCGAGGTCAACAAAGCGGTTATTGAGGGGGAAAAGAGCAAGATTGGTGCAGAGCGTCAAGCGTTGGGATGGTGAGGGGAGGCTGAAGGTCACAAAAAAGACGCGGCCCCGGGAAGGGGGCCGCGTCCGGTGGTGCTCCGGGATGCTCTTCGGGTTTAGTGAAGGGCGTGGGAGCTGGAGGAGGGAGTCGACACACTCTGGACGACTTCGCCGGTCTGGGTGTGGTTGGCCTGGCGGGCGATGTCGGCCTGGGAGATGACGCCGCAGACGTCGCCGCTATCGTCGACGACGACCAGGCGGCGGAGCTGGTTGCTCTCCATCAAGTTGATGGCGTTTTCCAGCGGGGCGGCGTGCTCGACGGTGATGACGGTGGAGGTCATGGCGTCGCCGACGGTGCAGTTGTTGAGGTCTTTGCCCTCGGCGATGAGGCGGCAGACGATGTCGCGGTCGGTGATGACGCCGATGGGGTTCTGGTGGCCGTTGGTGGCGACGACGGGGATCAGGCCGCAGTCGCAGTCGCGCATCAGCTTTGCGGCTCTGGTGATGGAGTCGTTCGGTGAGCAGCAGGCGGGCTCGGAGGTCATGATGTCGTAGATGTTCATAGGGATGCTCCCTTGCAAAAGGTCCTTTCGCGAAGCCCTCCGGTGCGGAGTGGCTGTGGGGGCAAACTTAGGGACGGGGCTGGCGAGCACCAAAACTCATGCCGACCGTTTTAGGACAACGCTGGCAGCGCGGTGAGGGATCCGCAGTAGGCGCTGCTACAGCTTCTCATCGCGCATTCCTTGCCAGGCGCCGCCCTGGATGCGGTGGGGTTGGGGGGATTGAGGGTGAGGGATGCGGTGGGGTCGGGGGGATTGAGGGTGAAGGATGTGATCGGGTGCGGGGGGTAGCGTTGGCGGGTGGGGCGGCGCTATCCTGGCCCATGGGATGGGAGGAGGAGAGGGGGTTTGCATGATTGGCGTTCAGGGAGAGGCGATGATGACCTTTGATCGGTTTTATGGAGCGTTGGTGGGGTTGGCGGTGGGTGATGCGCTTGGAACGACGGTGGAGTTTAGCGCTCCGGGGAGTTTTGAGCCTTTGAGCGACATCGTGGGAGGGGGGCCTTTCGGGTTGGAGGCGGGGCAGTGGACGGACGATACGTCGATGGCGCTGTGTCTGGCGAAGAGTCTTGTGGCGAGTGGGGGCTTTGACGCGCGCGACCAGGTGGAGCGTTATGTGCGGTGGTATCGGGAGGGGTACTGGAGTTGTACGGGGCGGTGTTTTGATATTGGCGGAACGACGGCCACGGCGTTGCGGGCGTTTGAGCGGGGTGGTGATCCGCTGGGGGGGCCGACCGACCCTTTTAGCGCGGGCAATGGTTCGATCATGAGGCTTGCGCCGGTGGCGATGTTTTATGCGGACGATCCGGCGGAGGCTTTGGAGCGGAGCGCGGAGAGTTCGCGCACGACGCACGGTGCGCGCGAAGCGGTGGATGCCTGCCGATATTTTGGGGGGCTGATTGTCGGGGCGTTGCGGGGTGTCTCGAAAGAGGCGTTGCTTTCGGAGCGCTATGGTCCGGCGCGAGCTTTCAAGCGAGGGGAGTTGGCGGAGAAGATCGAGGAGGTGGCACGGGGGTCGTTTAAGGAGCGTCAGCCGCCGGAGATCAAGGGTTCGGGGTATGTGATCAAGTCGCTGGAGGCGGCGCTCTGGGCCTTTTATACGACCTCGGATTTCCGAACGGGCGCGCTTGCTGCGGTGAATCTGGGAGATGATGCGGATACGACCGGGGCGGTCTACGGGCAGATTGCGGGGGCGTATTACGGGGCGGAGGCGATTCCGGAGGCGTGGCGTCAGAAGATCGCGATGGGGGCGGAGATTAAGGGGTTGGCCGAGGCGCTTTTCGGGCATGCGACGGGTGCTTGAGGCGCGGTGATTTACGGCGTTGGGGGGGGCTGGTCGGTGTGGGCGGGGGGCGCGTCGGTGGCGGACGTCGCCCGGCGTTGGAGGTGGATCTGGCCTGAGGACTTCTGGCTCTTAGTCTGGCGAGGGAGATGGTTTGGGACGCATTCGACTCTCTTGTTGTGGAGGTTCTCATGAGCGCATCGCATCGCATTGGATTCCTCGTTTTGATCGTGGTTTGGACGATGACGTTGCCGGGGCTGGCGGGTGCTCAGGAGGGCGGCGAGGGCGCTGCGGAGGCGGCGCCTGGGGCGCGGTCCGAGCCTGAGCAGGCGACCTCCTGGAGTTTGTCGGCTCGCGTGCGGCCTCGCGTGGAGGCGCGTTTCAACCACCACTTCGGGCTGGCGGCCGACGAGCTGAACTACGGCGGCCAGCCGGATGAGGCGGATGTATTCAGTCAGCAGACGCGGGTGGGGCTGAAGGTGGCGCGGGGGCGACTCAGCGGGCGCCTGACCCTGCAGCATAGTGCGGCTTGGGGGGACTTTGGTGGGGACAGCCTGACGGCTCCGCCGCTGGCGCTTTATCAGGGGTGGGTGCGTTTTGAGGCGACGGAGACTTTTTTTGCGGACGTGGGGCGCTTCGAGTTGGCGTATGGGGATCAGCGTGTGCTGGGGAGTGTGGGGTGGAGTCAGGTGGGTCGGGCGTGGGACGGTGTGCGGCTGGGGTTGCGGCCTGGCGGCGGTGTGGCCGTCGATGCTTTTGCGGCGCGGTATCAGGATGGCGCCGGAGGTTTTCTTGACGACGACGCCTACCTCTCGGGGGTGTACGCCTCCATGGGAGGGATGGAGGCGCCGCTGCTTCGCGAGGTGGATGTTTACGTGCTCTACGACGCCCGACTCGGCCGTGAACCCAGCGCCGAGGGTGCCGGAGATGGTGCCGCACGTCGTAACCTTGTCATGCTCGGGAGCCGACTCGAGGGTGCAGCCGCCGACGCCCGGCTCACCCTGGAGGGGGGCTACCAGCTGGGTTCGGTGTGCGCCCCCGAGGCTCTTGCCAGCGCCAGGTGTCAGGACGAAGGTGCAGACATCGGCGCCTTCTTCTTCGACAGCACGTTGAGCTACGCGCTGGGTGTGTTTACGCCCTTCGTAGGGTTCTCTCTGGCGAGTGGTGACGACCCTGAGTCTGCCGACGTGGAAGCGTACAATCACCTCTACCCCACGGCGCACGCCTTCATGGGGTATATGGATCTTATCGGTGCGCGCACCAACATCCGGGAGCTTCGTGCGGGGCTGCGCTTTGAGGGGGAGGGGCTGAACGCGGAGCTCGTCGCGCATGACTTCACCCGGCAGCAACCCAGCACCGAACGCGTCGGTCTGGAGATCAACGCGCAGGTGGCCGCAAGGTTTGGCGATGGCTTTAGTCTCGGGGCGGGGCACGGACTTTTTGTTCCCGACCAGGGCGTCTCCAATTCGGAGGCGGCACCGCAGGGGGTGGCGAACTGGACGTACCTGCAGGCGGTGGGTTCTTTTTAGTCCGGAGCGAGAAGGTGGAGCGCCGGCCGGGCTGAATGTGCTCATCGCGTCGACTTCCGGCCGGCGGAGGCTTCCAAAACTTGAATCGTGCGATGCGCCAGTGTTTATGCGCTTCGGATCGGGGTGTCGTGTTTTGGGAATTGCGATCCGAAGTGTTCCGAACGCGAATCGCGATCTCAGAACAGGTATCGGAAGGGGTCCGATCGTTCCGGGGGCGGTGCAGGATGCGATCGGAAGGCTTCCTGAGGCGTCTTTTCAGATGCGAAAGACGTCTGGAGCCTTCCGATCGTGTTTTTGCATTTGGGGGAGGTGTCCGGAGGCTTCGGATGGGGGCGGCGCCTGCTCGGGAGGCTTTCGGGAGCCTTCGGATGCGATTTTGAGTTGAAAAGTGACGTTCGGCAGCCTTCCGAAGGTTTGCCGACGCTGCAGTCAAAGGTTCGGGAGGCTCGGGAACCTTTGTTGTCAGCGTCAGCGAGTGTTGGGAGCACTCCAGAGAGGTTGCGTGTGAGTGCGATTGCGAATCGGGAGTGTTCGGAAGCGTCCCTTAAAATCGCGGCGACGATCCGGAGGCTTCAGGCGTAAAAAACACCGAAATTCTCGCTTGCAGTCAGTGCGAGATGGGTTTTAGGGTTTTTCTACAACACCACAACACGTCCTCGACGTCGGGGGTGCGCTTTGAGTGGTCAAAGCGACCTGTCCGGGGGGCATAGCAAGCGAGGGGTTTGTTATGGCTAAGATCTCCCGTCTGTCCGGCAATATGTATGCGATTCATGGCAATATTGCGTCGTCGGTGCGTGTGAACTCGTACACGCTGAGCAAGCGTGTGGAGGCGAAGCTCTTTCCCAACGGGGTGCCGCCGAGTGTGAGTGTGGAGGATGTGATTCACGCGTTGGTCGAGGTGCTCTCGAGGCGCTACGAGACCTTTGCGGAGTTGGACCGTCGTGTGGCCACGGAGCTTTCCCGGGATCGATTTCTGCGCGGTGATCGCGACGCGTGCGTCGTCGATCTTCGCCAGGGCGTGATCGCGACCCGAGGGGTGGTCGAGGGGTTCTGGGGCCGGGAGGCCTGCCGCTCGGTGGGGTTGGTCGGGGAGACGCCGGAGCGGCCCTGGGACCTGTTGATCTACGCTCGCCAGGTGCATCGGGGGCTGGAGGCCGGGCTGGCAGATTATATGCCACTGCTGGGCATCAGCGTTCCCGACACGAGGGAGATGGCGGCCGGGCTCAAGCTGAAGATCGACGCGCTCGACGCGAAGTTGTCTGCCCTGGGGCTTGAGGAGCGCGGGACGCAGGCCGCGCAGAACAAGCGCCAGGAAGCGGCCGAAGACTGGAACCGCCACTATGTGCCGGTAGCCTCGATTGTGGAGAGCCTCTACCGTCTGGTGGATATGCCCGCTCACGCCGAGCGCGTGCGCCCGACGAGTCGGCGGAAGGCCGGTGAGGCGGAGCAGGTGGACCTGGAGGGCATCGACGATGTGGATGTGCTCGGGGAGATCCGGCAGGAGGAGGGCGGTGAGGTTTCTGGTGGTGAGTAATAAGGCGTAACCGCGCAGTGCATTGTTCGAATAGCCGGGCTTCGCTTGCGAAGTCCGGCTCTTTTTATATTCGTGGGTTTTGATGGGAGGCGCGTGTTAAGTGCGCCAGCATCGGGGCATGTCCGTCCGAGAGACGGACATCGGCGCGTGTTTATGCGGTGATGCGGCGTTTAGCGTGGGATTGGGGCGGCGAACGCCGAGCCGGCCTCCACCTGGTAGACGACGAGCGCTTCGCCCTGGATGGCGATGAGCTTGTCGCCGCGCAGAACCCAATGGTGCATGTCGTCGGCGCGGGACATCTGATGGTCGTATGGATCGTCGATGTTGGTACGCTCCACGTAGCGGCGGTCGTCGTCGGCGAAGTATTGAGAGAAAAGTGGGTCGATCTGGTGGTCGGGGTCGACGCGGTAGCAGGTGTGGTCGCTGGCGAAGAAGAGGGCCTGGTCGCCGACTTCGACGACGTTGGAGCTGACCATGCCGCCGACCTGCACTTCGCCGAGGCGTTCGCCGGTGTGTCGATCGAGCACGATGATGTCGCAGCCTTTGCCGCGTCCGACCACGTAGAGGCGGTCTTTGCCGGGGTAGACCCTGTCGGCTTTGAAGTCGGGGGTCTCCAGGTGGCGTACCTCGTGGAGGGTCGGGTGGTCGTCGTCGCTGGGGGCGATGTCGTACCAGCGCAGGCCGTCGGCGTAGTTGGCGATGAGTACGAGCTCCCCGTCGAGGATGACGTGCTCGATGTCCTGCTCCATGGGCAGGCGTTGGAGCAGGCGCGGGGCGCGGGGATTTTTCAGGTCGAAGAGGGCGAAGCCCTTTTTGCGGTTAAGCCCCATGACCAGGTAGTCGCCGAGGCGCACCACATGTCCGGTGCGTTCGCCAATGAAAGGGCGCGCATCGAAGTAGTCGGGAGCGATGGGATCTCGGAGGTCGACGAGATTTAGGGCACGCATCCATTCGGCGGCGTAGAGCAACTCGTTGTGCAGGGCGATGCCGGTGACGCTCTCGCGAAAGGCGACGAATCCGAGGTCGCGAGGGGCCAGGGGGGCGCTGATGTCGAGGATCTGGACCTGGTTGCCATCGATCACGAAGAGGCGGTCGCCCTCGACCAGGATTTGACCGCTGTAGGAGGCCCGCTGCCTGGCGTCGCGCAGCGGGTGACGGGTGATGAGCTTGAGATGGGTCAAGGCTGCCCTCCTTCAAGGGTGGAGATGAGTTGCTGAAAGCCGGCGTGGTCGTGCAGCGAGGCGAAGTCGCTCTCGGCCATGAGTTTCTCGGCGCTGTAGTGGCCTCGGGCGGTGGCGACTTCCAGGGAGGCGACGGCCTGATCGGGGCGCTCGGTCAGGGCGAAGAGGCAGGCCTGGTTGAATCTGGCCATGGCGTAGTAGGTCTGGAAGACGTCGATGACCTGCTGGTCGAGGTCGTTGCCAAAGACGGCGATGGCGGTGGGGTCGGGATCGCGGGGCTCAAAGCGACGGAAGTCTTTTGAAAAGACCTCGTCGAAGAGGGCTTCGGCGCGCTTCATCTGTCCACTGACGATGAGGAGCACGGCGCGGTTGTTCTGGATGAGCAGCCAGTCCGGGACGATCTCGGTCATGCCGTCGGCGAGTCTGGCGAAGAGGGCTTCGGCCAGGTCGAAGGCGCGGGTGGCAATGTGGGCGTTGAGGATGTTCTTGAAGCAGGAGACGGCGGCTTGCGCCGGCAACTCCGGGGAGAGGCGAACGATGAGGTCTTGGCGGTCGAGCTCTTCGAGTCCGACGAGGACCTCGCGGGTGATGGTGATCAGCGGAGAGGGGTGGTCGCAGACGAAGGTGGGGATGTAGGCCAAGAAGGCGGGGCGCTGGAGGAGCTCGCGGGAGGCCAGGGGCCAGATGATGCCGGCGAGGTTTTTGCGGCGCGCTTCGTCGTCAGCGACGCGTTCGAAGAAGTCGGCGAGTGCGGGGGCGAAGGAGGCGTCGCCGGTATTGACGAGACGCGCGGCGATGGCGCTGGCGACGGGCCAGTCGAAGGTTTCCAGCTCTTCGCTTAAGTCTTCATTGGAGCGGGCTGCGATTTCCTGGAGGAAGGTCCATTCGCCGCGGGCTTCGTCGAGCCAGGTGGCGATCTGGTCGTCGGAGTGGTCGGCGGTCCCGGTGTAGAAGACGTCGAAGAAGCGGTCTTTTTTGAGCGTTTTTAAGTCTTTTGAGAACTGCCCGTCGCGGAAGTTTGCGTTCTGGAAGGCGCGTCGGGCCATCCAGAAGAAGGGGAAGGTGTTCTCGGAAGACATCGCGAAGCTGAGCGTCGGGTCGTGGCAGAAGTCGTGGAAGGCGCGGCGGTAGACGAGGTCGTCGGCGGTGCGCTCGCGCATCGTGTCGACGAGCAGACGCATGGCGCTGGCGAGTTCCCCGTTGCGGACGCGCTGGTCGATGGCGATGAAGGCCAGGGCAGGGTTGGTAGGGTAGAGTTCGAGGAGTCGGGCAAGCGTTGTGGGGGCCTGGTCGTCGTCGCGCTCAAACGCGCGGATAAGCTCGGCGACGCGGGCGTATTCGAGCTTTTCGGCGTAGGTTTCGTCGAGATCGTTAAGGGAGCCGAGGAGGGCGACGAGCACGCGATCGTCGATGCCTTTGAGGTCGGCGAAGGCATGGAAGAGCCGGGTGAGTCTGGGGCCGGCTTCGCCGGTAGCGGTGTCGATGAGGGTGTCGACGGCGCCGAGCTCAAGGAGGTGTTCGGCAAAGAAGCGGTGCCCGGCCTCGGTGTCGTAGAGGTAGGTCTCCCAGAGTTCGGGGGCCTCGAAACGCTCGGCGTTCTCGAGCCATGCGGTCTGGAAGGTCTCCCAGGCGCGGGAGGGGCCGCGTTTTACCCACTCTTTGTAGTACTCCTGGGTGTGGTAGCGGCTCTGTGCTTTGTGAATCTCGTCGGGGATGTGGTCGCTGTCCAGCGCGAAGAGCACCTGCCCGAAGGTGTTGGCGAGCTGGTCGTCGAAGCGATTTTCCATGTAACGCGTGAGGAGGGCTTCGACCGCGGGGGCGGCGGCGATGGCGCGGGGGCCGAGTTCCTTGAGGCGACCCATCGTAAAGCCCCAGAGGCCCCAGTAGCCATCGAAGGATTCGGGCATCAGGTCGAGCATGGCGATGGCGTCGGCGATGTAGGCGTCGTCGGCGTCATCGGCGATGGGACGTCCGCCCTCTTCTTCGACGTCGCCCAGCGGTGTGCCTCGGGGCATGACGCGGAGATCGCGGGCGATGAGGCGGACGATGGGGTGGGCGTGGTTCACCAGGCGCTGCCAGGCCCGGGTGAAGTCTTCGGCCATGGTGTCGCGGTAGGGCTCGGGGGTGCGGACCTCGCAGATGCGCAGGATAAGCGCGGCGTTGTCGCCGTGGTTGAGCCACCACTGCGCTTCGGTACGGCGCGATTCGGGGTCGTAGGGCGGCGGTTCGTTGGCGACGAGGGCTTTCTGGAAGGCAACCACCTCCTCAGGTGCGAGGTCTACGAGCTCCCAGAGTGCGCGGCTGAAGTGGACGACGTGGAAGGAGACGTTCATGCGCCGCAGTTCGTGGGCTTCAGCGAGCAGGAGGTCGAAGGCTTCGCGATGGGAGCGGCAGAGATCGAGCAGCTCGGTGTAGGAGGCGTGGTCGCAGTCTTCGATCCAGCTTTTGAGGTATTCGTAATGCTCTGCGGGGCTTGTTTCCTGAGCCTCCACCTGAGATTCGCGGTGGAGGTCGACGCAGTGGACGCCGGCGGCCTCCAGGGCTTCCAGGGTCAGGGGAGGCGCCTGATAGCGGAAGTCGCCGCTCGAGTACTCCTGGTTGGAGAAGAGGATGTGGAAGGGAAAGGCTTTGGGAAAGCGCGCCAGGCGTTCGTCGGCCAGCAGCGCCAGGGCAAGCTCAGTGAGGTGAGGGGTGAAGAGGGTGGCTTTGAGGTCGAGGTAGAGAACTTCGCGATCGATGACGTCGCCCTCGTAGGTGAAGCGGTAGAGGTCGTCGTCTTTAAGGGCGTAGACCACGTCGTAGTCTTCGTGGGACTCATCCTCGCCGAGGATATGGGCGTTGAGCTGGTAGCCCGGGGTGAACTCCCCGCTTTCGGGGTTGTAGTGGCCGCTGAGGATGACGGCGTCGCCGTGCTCGTAGGCGCCGATGAGAAAGTGCAGGCAGTTGAAGGGGCGGAACTTCTGCATCTCCTCGTCCGCCTCGCTCAAGAGCGCGCGGGTACCTTCGACGTCGTGCCACTCACCGGATTTGGGGTCCAAGACCATGGGGCGGATGACGCCGGCGAACTCGGCTTCGTCGAAGATGAAGGCGACCTTTCGGGTGACCTCGGCGGGCTTAAATCCCTCGACGAAGGTTTTGAAGAGCACCGCGGGTGGCGCGTGTTGCGTGGCGTCATCCTGGTTCAAGTAGTCGGAAGGTTTGCCGCTGATGCTCTGGTTTTCAGGTGCGCAGAAGATCTGCTCGAGGAAGGCCAGGACGGCGTTCATATCGCCGGTGGCGCGTAGTTCGGCGATCTTTTCGGTGTAGGTCATGGAGGGAGTTCCGGAAAAGAGTCACGTTTACGTTTGCGGGCGCGACGCTACATCTTTTGCCTGGCGCGGCGATGCTGAAAGTTGCTGAAAACGCGCGGGGCTGGTCCGAGAGAAGCCGTCCGAGACACGGACATTGGCCAGTTTTTATGCGATGGATCTGGAAGGCGGCATGCAGGAGAGGTCGCTGCATCTCAAAAAGAAAAGAGGCGACCGGGCAGTTCGCGCGGTCGCCTCTTTGTATGCAAGCGATGTCGTGTTGCAGGTGTTTCTGGACGAGGTCAGTCGAACTTCTGGAGGTTCTCTTCGATGAGTTCGGTGAGCTCGGCGTCGTCGGCCTGGCGGGCCAGGGGGAGTGCGCGCTGAAGTTCGGCGCGGGCGGCGTCCTGGTCTTTGTTGATGAGGTGGGCGCTGGCGCGGGCGTTGTGTGCCCAGGCTCGGGTGCGGGGGTCATTGAGGGCGGTGGCGACGTCGATGAGTTGGGCGGCGCGGGAGAGGGTGTCGTCGGCGTCGCGCTGGTTGAGGTGAAGCTGGGTGAGCTGGGTGAGGATGGCGAGGCGGGCGGGGCGGTTGTCGGCGCCTTCGGGCTGGTCGGGGAGGTTGAGGGTTTCGAGGCCGCGGGTGAAGGCGTCGCGTGCCTGGCGGGCGTGGTCGGGGAGGGCGGCGTAGGTGGCGCCCAGGCGTAGGAGGGCGTCGGAGGCGATGGCGATGTCGCGGGGGGAGAGTTCGAGGGCCTGGTCGGCGGCCTGTTGGAGGAGGTCGATGGCGCGCTCGGCGTTGTTTTCCTGGAGGGCGGCCATGCCGGCGGCGTGGGTGACGTGGGCGAGGGTGCGGCGGTGGTGGTCGGCGTCGGCGTCGGGGAGTTTCTGGAGGCGCTGACGGGCCTCTAAGCAGCTGGCGAGGGCGCCGGTGGCGCGCAGGCGGTTGTTGACGACGCAGAGGTTGGCGTGCTGGGTGGCCAGGGACTCGGTGTAGAGGGTGTTGCCTTCGGGGAGGTCGCCAATGAGCTCGATGGCGCGCATGTAGTGAGTGCGGGCGTCGTTAAAGCGGTTGGCGGCCTGGTGGGCGCGGGCAAGCGAGGCGTGGGCGCGGACGCGGTAGGTGGCGAGCTGGCCGTTTGCGAAGGTGTCGATGGCCTGCTGGCAGTGCTGAGGGGCCTGGGAGATGTTGAGTTCGCAGAGGGCCAGGTGCACGCGGCCTTTGAGGAGGGGATTGGAGGTGGCGTCGGCGACGTTGAGGGCGCGGCGGTAGAGGGTGAGGGCGTGGGCGGCCTGGTTGTTAAGGGCGGCGATCTCGGCCTTGAGCCCCAGGGTGTGGACGATCATGGGGCGGTTGTTCATGGACTCGAAGAGGGGGAGGGCCTGGTCGAGAAGTTCGGAGGCGCCCGAGAGGTTGTTTTGCTGGCGGAGAAGTTGGGCTTCGCGCAGGTGGTGGCGGGCGCGGGCCGGGACGCTGTCGGCGGCTTCGATATGGCGTTTGGCCTGGGCGAGCAGGCGTTGGGCTTGTTCGAGGTCCCCGTTGTCCTGGTAGAGGTCGGCGGTGCGGGTGAGGGCGGTGCCGATGGCGAGCAGGGAGTCGGTGTTCTGGAGGGTGCGGATGTCGGCGCGCAGGTCGGATTCGCTGCCGGGGTTCTGGCCGAGGAGGGTGCGGGTGGCGCGGCGGCTGATGCGGCAGAGGGCGCGGTAGACGTCGTCGCCGAGTTCGCCGGTGAGTTGCACGCAGATGTTGAGGGTGCCTTCGGCGCTGCGGAGCTGGCCGGTGGCGGATTCGATCTGACCCAGGGTCAGCAGGATCTGGCCTGTGGCGTGGTCGAAGTTACGCTCGCGGGCGAGCTCCAGGGCGAAGGTGACTTTCTGGCGCGCGGGCTCGTAGCGGCCCTGTTCCCAGAGGAGGGAGCCGGCTTCGAGGGCGGCGGCCGCTTTGATTTCGGAGTGGTCGGGGGCGAGCTCGAAGGCGCGGTTGAAGGCGGCCAGGGCGTCTTCCCAGTGGCCGGCCTGGTAGAGGGCGCGGGCGTCGTTGAGGTGTGCGCCTTCGGGGGAGGTCGGGGCGGCAGGCGCTTCATCGCCCTGTTGGTCCTGGGCGAAGGTGGGGGTCGGGGCGGCAAGGGAGAGGGCGACGAGCGCGAGGCAGCTGGCGAGGAGGGGGCGCATACAGGAGCTCAAGGTCAGAGGGCAGTCAGTCAGGGCGCGCGGGCGTAAGTGGGAACCGATGGGGGCGTGGGGCTTATTTCGGAGCGAGGGTGGCGCGGGAGGGGTTCGGGGCGGAGGCGTTGGCCGGAGAGCTGGCGGGGAGGCAGCGCGCGGGGAGCTCGGAGCGGAGGCGTTCGGAGAGTTCGCGGAGGTGTCTCGGAGTGCCGAGGGCGTCTGCAGCGAGTAGTGAGGCGCAGGCCTGATCGTAGCGGTTGAGGGCGTGGTGGGCCTGGGCGCGTCGCAGGAGGGCGTGTGCGCCGAGGGTTGTGTCGTCGGTGCGTCTGGCGAGGTCGTAGGTGTGTCGGGCGCGGTGGAGAAGATCGGGCCAGAGGTGGAGTTGGGCCAGGGCGTCGAGCCAGCGGGTGAGGTTGCGGGCGCGGGCGGCATCGTCGAGGAGGAGGTCGTGTTCGGGGTGTTCGGCGCGGGAGCGGGCGCGCTCGTCGAAGGCGAGGGCCTCGGCGAAGAGGGCGGGGGCGTCGGGCGGGGTGGGCTGGCGACGGGCGTGGAGGTCGGCGGCGTCGAGGGCGGCGTGGCTGGCCAGGCCCCAGAGGGGCTGGTGGCCGGCGGTGGCCAGATCGATGGCCAGGCGTAAGTAGGCGGAGGGAGCCATCGGGGTAGGTTCGGGCGGGGTGGCGCGGGCGATGGCAAGTAGGATGAAGACGAGGTTGGCCTGGCGCGCGGGTGACTCGGCGGTGGGGCTGGCGAGGAGGTCGAGGGCCTGCCGGCAGACGTCGAAGGTGCGCGAGGTGCGGGTGAGGTCGTTGAGCTGGCAGCGTTCGACGAGGAGGTCGAGTGGCGGGTTGGCGAGGAGGTCGAGGTGATCTTCGAGGGACAGCAGGGCGTCGCGGGCCGGGGTGGGGTGGTGGGCGTTGAGTTGGATGCGAGCGCGGGTCAGGGCGGCGCGGGCGCGCTCGGGCGGGGTGCCGCGCGCTTCGGTGACGTCGCAGAAGGGGAGGGCGAGCTCTTCGGAGTCCGGGGTGCAGTAGCGGGTCCAGGGGATGTCGGGGAGGAGCGCGGGGGGGAGCTCGGTGAGCGTGGCGAGTTTCTGCGCGGTGGAGGGGCAGGCGGTTGCCGGCGCTCGGTCAAGGCAGTGGCGCGCGTTGATGGCGAGCAGGCGAAGTTCGGCGAAACCATCACGTTGGCGCTGGAGAAGTTCGGTGGCGCTCTGGAGGTGGGTGTCGGCCTGGCGAGCGGGGCCGGAGCGTTGCAGGGTCAGCTCGGCGATGGCGAGGTGCAGGCGCAGGCGTGCGGGGACGTCGTCGCGGAGTTGGGCGCTGGCGAGGAGGGCGTCGAGGGGCTCAAGGGGACCTGTTTCGACGCGAGCGCGGGCCAGGGTGAGGGGTTCGATGATGAAGCGGCGGGCGGCCTCGGCGGTGTCGCGGGCGTCTTCGAGGGGGCGGTGCAAAAGCGATGCGACCATCAGTTCGCGTCGGAAGACGGGGGCCGGCGGAAGGGGGCTCTCGGAGTTGCAGAGGAGGGTTGCGGCGGCGTCAACGTCGGCGGGTTGTTCGCAGCCGAGCAGGGCTCGGGCGCGTTCGGGTTGGCCGAGGCTCAGCGCGTGGCCGGCGTCGAAGAGGTCGATGGAGCGCAGGAGGCTGCGGGAGTCGCCGGCGAGTCGGCGGGCGCGCTCCAGGGTCTGGCTGGCGAGGAGGGGGCGGTCGCGGAAGAGGTGGAGTGCGGCCAGTTGAAGTTGCAGCGCGGTTTTGAAGCTGGCGGTGGTGGTGGGGTCGTCGATGACGCGTTGGAGGGTGCGTTCGGCGCTGCGTTCGTCGTCGGGGAGAGGGGGAGCGGGGTCAACGAGTGCGGCGTAGAGGGCCTGACGGGCCTGGTCTCGGAGTGCGGCGCGGGTGGCGCGCAGCAGGGCCTCGGCCTCGGCGTCTTCGGAGGGAAGCGAGCTGCTCATGCGCACGGTAGGGCCGAAGCCGCGGGGGCTTTGCTGGGCTGTTGCGGGCAGAGCGGCGGCCTGCAGGGTGCCGAGGACAAGCAGCAACAAGGCTAGCTGGCGAGGGGTGGGCATGTGAGGTGGCCGGCGAGTGGAGGTGCGAGAGCCCGGGGGTGCGGGGAGGGGGGATAGTAGCCCCGCAGTTCCACTCACGGCAAGGTGCCGAGCGCACCAGGACGACGCTGACGGCGTCGATAGGGATTCGCGGTAGCGCTGCTACAGCGTCATCCCTATCTCCTTGTCGGGCGTCGCCCTGGATGCGCTCGGTGCCGAGCGCACCAGGACGAAGCCAGCTGTGTCGCTGCGTCGTCGCGGTAGCGCTGCTACACGCTCCTTCTTGCTCCTTGCTGGACTTCGCCCTGGATGCGCTCGGATCTTGTAAAGTGCGGGGGGAGGTCGCTGCTCGTTGCTCGTTGCTCCTTGCTCGTTGCTTCTTGCTATCGGAAGCCCTGGATGCGCTCGGGTTTGGGGGCGTTTGGATAGGAGGACGACGTTGGATGCGTCGGAGTGGACTCGGGGTAGCGCTGCTACAGCTTCGTCCTTGCTCCTTGTTGGATCTCGCGCTGGAGCTCGATGTCGTACTGGATCTCGCGCTGGAGCTCGTACTCGTACTCGTACTCGTGCTCGTGCTGGAGCTCGTACTCGTGCTGGAGCTCGTACTCGTGCTGGAACTCGTGCGCGTGCTGGAGCTCGTGCTCGTGCTGGAACTCGTGCTGGAACCCGTGCTCGTGCCGGGAACTGGGGGGCTGCCGGGGGAAGGGGCTACTCGTGGGGAGCGAGTTGTTTAGGGTTCGGGGGGGGATGCGTCGAGTTTTGGGGGGAGGGAGTTGAAGCTGAGGGGATGCGTATGCGGCGAGAGCAGGGCGGAGAGGAGACGTCGGTGGGGATGGAGGCGGTGGAGGCGCCGGGTGGCGAGTTGGGGGCGTGGAGTCGGGATGGCGATGAGGTTGCCAGGGCGTTTGAGGTGGAGCCGGAGCGGGGGTTGAGCGGGGAGGAGGCTCAGTGGCGGCTGGAGAAGTATGGGCCGAATCAGCTGCGGGAGATCAAGGGGCGGTCGATCTGGAGCATCCTGGTGGATCAGGTCGATGACCTGGTGATCATCTTCTTGATCGTGACGGCGGTGCTTTCGATGGTGCTGGGGTTCTGGGTTGAGGGCGTCGCGGTGGCGATCGTGGTGCTGATCAACGGGGTGTTGGGGCTGGCGATGGACTTGAGGGCGCGGCGTTCGATGCAGGCGTTGCGGGAGTTGGAGGAGGAGTCGTCGACGGTGGTGAGGGAGGGGCGTCCGGTGCGGGTCGGGGCGCATGAGCTGGTGCCGGGGGATGTGGTGCTGCTGGAAGAAGGGGATGTGATCAATGTGGATATGCGGCTGGTGGAGGCGAGTCGGTTGCAGGTGGATGAGGCGGCGCTGACGGGGGAGTCGTTGCCGGTGGAGAAGGGTGGTGGGGCGCTGGAGGCGGAGACGCCGTTGGCGGAGCGCAGCAATATGCTTTTTAAGGGGACGACGCTGACGCGGGGGACGGGGCGAGGGGTGGTGGTGGCGACGGGGATGGCGACGGAGCTGGGGGGGATCTCGGCGTTGGTGGAGGGAGAGGAGGAAGGGGACACACCGCTGGAGCATCGTCTCAACAAGCTGGCGAGTCGGCTTATCTGGGTGACGCTGGGGTTGTCGGCGCTGGTAGTGCCGGCCGGAGTGCTGGCGGGCCGGACGTTGGAGGAGGTGGGGATGACGGCGATTGCGCTGGCGGTGGCGACGGTTCCGGAGGGGCTGCCGGTGGTGGCGACGCTGACGCTGGCGCGGGGGATGTTGCGTATGGCGGATAGGAACGCGCTGATGCGTCGGCTGGCGAGTGTGGAGACGCTGGGGGCGACGACGCTGATCTGCACGGATAAGACCGGGACGCTGACCGAGAATCGCATGGTGGTGCGGAGTCTGGCGCTGCCCTCGGGGGAGGTGATGGTGGAGGGGGATGGGGAGGGTGCGAGGTTGGTGGGCGGGGGAGGTTCGGGCGGGGAGGTTGAGGTGCGCGAGGCGCTGGAGGTGGGGGTGTTGTGTACGAATGCCTCGATTGGTCATGACGGGCAGGCGATGGGGGACCCGATGGAGGTCGCGCTGCTGAGGCTGGCGCGGGAGGAGGGGGTGGAGGTGGAGGGGGTGTTGGCGCGGATGCCGGAGGTTCGGGAGGAGGCGTTCGACTCGGAGGTGAAGATGATGGCGACCTACCACCGGTTGGAAGATGGGCGGGTGCGGGTGGCGGTCAAGGGGGCGCCGGAGGAGGTGCTGGCGGTGTCGACGCGGTGGCGCGGGGAGGCTGGCGAGGGGGCGTTTGATGAGGCGGAGCGGGAGCGCTGGCGCCGGGAGAATGAGGCGATGGCGCGTCGGGGGTTGCGGGTGCTGGCGCTGGCGTCGCGGGAGGTGGCGGATGCGGAGGTGGCGCCCTATGAGGAGCTCACGTTTGTGGGGCTTGTGGGGTTTTATGATCCGCCGCGGGAGGAGGTTCGCGATGCGATCGGGGAGTGCGCGCAGGCCGGGGTGCGGGTGGTGATGATCACCGGGGATCAGGCGGCGACGGCGCGGAGCATTGCGGCGCAGATCGGGCTCGTGGCGTCGGAAGATGCCGAGGTGATTGGTGGCAAGGAGTTACGGGCGCCGGAGGAGCTTTCGGAGGAGGAGCGAGAGCGGGTGCGAGCGGCGTCGATCTTTGCGCGGGTGAGCCCGGAGCAGAAGCTCAACATCATCGCGTTGCACCAGGAGGCCGGGGAGGTGGTGGCGATGACCGGCGACGGGGTGAATGATTCGCCGGCGCTGGCGCGGGCCGATATCGGGGTGGCGATGGGGCAGCGGGGAACACAGGCGGCGCGGGAGACGGCGGACCTTGTGCTGCGCGACGACCGGTTCAATACGATCGTGTACGGGATTGAGGAGGGGCGAGTGATCTTTACGAACATTCGCCGCTTTGTGGTGTTTTTGCTGTCGATCAACTGGGCATCGATCGTGGCGATTGTGGTGGCGTCTCTGGTGGGGGCCCCGATTCCGGTCACCGCGTTGCAGATTCTGTATTTAAATGTGGTGACGGACGTCTTCCCGGCGCTGGCGCTGGTGGCGACCGGGGGGGCGTCGGAGTTGATGCGTCGGCCGCCGCGTTCGCCGAAGGAGTCGATTCTGACGGGGCATCACTGGGGGGCGATCGGTGTGTACGGGGTGGTGATTGCGGCGGCGGTGCTCGGGTCGCTGGCGATTGCGTTGCAGGTGATGGGCTATGAGGTGGGGCGGGCGGTGACGGTGTCGTTTTTGACGCTGGGTTTTGGGAAGGCGTTTCATGCGTTGAATATGCGGGATCTGGCGGCGCGCGGTGGGGATAGCGATGCCCGGGTCAGTCCGGTGATGCGAAATGGCTGGGTGTGGGCGGCGATCGGGTTATGTGCGGGGTTGTTGGCGATGACGGTGTATGTGCCGTGGTTGCGGGGGATTTTAGAGACGGTCAATCCCGGGGCGGTGGGGTGGGGGCTGGCGGTGGGGATGGGGGTGTTGCCTCTGGTGGCGATTCAGGTGGGGCAGGGGGTGGTGTTGTGGTGGCGAGGGCGTGGAGTTGGGTGAGAATTCGGCGACTCTTTGACCGACCGAGGGACGGACATTGTGCCGACCGAGAGAGGGACGATGCGCAGTATTTATGCGGGTGATTAAGCGTTCTCGTGAAGCGCGAGGATGCGCGAAACGCGACGAAGTTAGGCGGACGTGGGTGCGGGGAGCGCTGGTCGGAGGGGATAGGGTCGCGCGCGGGTAGAAATTTGCCGATTTTGGCGGCGGGAGGGCGCTTTAGAGGGGAATCTGGGCGTACGAATTGGCGGTAGTGCGGAGGGGCGGGCAGAGGTGTGCGTGGAACGCGTTGGGGTCGCGTCGAAAATGGCATCAGGGGGATGCCCGCGAAGGTTTTGATATCGAAAAGGCGGCTTCTACATCATAGAGGCCAGGCCTGGCTCGGGGGCTTCGGGATCCCGACATTTCACAGGAGAATTGCGACGGAGCCAGACGGTGCCGCAGGGGAACTCAACGCGCTTTTTGCCTTTGAGCCATCGATGACGTTGGTGGTCGTAGGCGGTGAGGAAGGCGCGGTGGCGGGCGATTGCAGCGACGAGTAGCGCAGCATTTCGGGTGGCGAAACGCGGGATGATTTTTGAACGGGGTGAGGGCGTTTTCGGTTTGCTGAAGGGGCTGGAGGCCAGGATTTTTTCGACGCCCAAAACCTGGCGATTCTCTTGCGTGCGCGTGGCGATGAGGTCGTCTTCGGCTTCGGTGAGGAGGGTTTCAAAGTGGGTGGTGACTTCGGGGATGTCCGAGGCGTTGAAGCCGGGGGGTGGTTGGGGGGTGAACCTGGCGAAGTCCGGCGACTTGCGGCCAAAATAGACGTCCGGCTTTGGGATTTTTATCGAAGTTCCCCAGTTGCAGGGGAGGATTTTGGCGCCGGGCCATTCATGTGCGCGTTCGACCAGGTCGTCTACGAGCGGGTTGAGCCAGGTGTAGAGGAGCTTTCGCTCCAGGGCGTCCCGATCGAGGAGCAGGGTTTCGCGGTAGGAGCCGCCTTCCCAGAGGTAGTCAGTGCGGTCGAGATCGCGGTTTCGGGCCTTGGAGATCAGGCACATCGCGTCGCGCATAAACTCGCTGCGGCGGCCTTTGACGTCGGTGATGATCAAGTGGATGTGGTTGGACATGACTACGAGGGCGTGAATCTCGATGTCGTAGGTCTGCGCGGCGTTGGCGAAGACATAGAGCGCGATGGCGTTCATGGTGTCGTCGGGGCGCAGGTAAAACGTGCGGTCGAAGCAGCGGCGCGTGATGGCGACGACCTGGCCTGGGAGGTGGCGACGGGGGCGAGTCATGGGCAGCTCCAGGTGAGGGTGAAGAGAAGTACGTGGAGCTGTTATCGAGAGGTGGAGGGAGAAGTTGCGTGGAGGAGGTGAATTTTGTTGAGGTGGGGGGGGAAGTTGGGGAGGCGGAAGATGGGGTGTTGATGGAGGTTGAAGGGGGGATGAGGCGCGTAAAATAGGGAGATTGTCCGTGTCTCGGTCGGACAATGGGCGCGCGAGTTTAGGGGGGCATTATCGCTTCACAAGCCACCCACCCTTTTGCCTCTTCACCAGCTTCTGCATCTCCAGGGCGATGCGGGCGTGGCTGATGCGTTGTTCGACGAGGAGGCGTTGAAGGCGGTCGGCTTTGCGGCGTCGGTAGATGGCGTCGAAGCTATCGAGGGAGCGCTCAAGTTTGGCGAGGACGCGGGTGAGGGGGGAGTCGGGGGTGGCGTCCTGGTCGTCGGGGAGGGCGTTTGTGAAGCGGGTTTGGGCCAGGGTGGCGAGGTGGGATTGGGCGCGGTCAAGGAGGGTGCGCAGGGGGGCGGAGAGGTTGCGGGAGGCGCGCCAGCGCTCCAGGTTCTCGAAGCAGGCCAGAGCCTCGATGAGGCCCAGGGAGGAGGCGGTGGCCAGGAAGATGAGCTCGTCGCGCAGGGCGTTGTCGTCGGCGTTTTCCAGGCGTTGGTGGCGGGTGAGGGTGTTGTTGAGGTCGACCCAGCGGTAGACGAAGTCGAGGCCGGTGCCTTTGATGTTCTGGGTGCCGAGGAGCTCCACGGTGCTGTTGGGGGCGGCCAGCCGGGCGGCGGTGAGGATGATGCCGTCGCCGCTGGTGGCGGGGTCTTCGACGGTGTGAACGATCTGCCAGAAACGTTCGGTGTAGGTGGTGTGGAGGCGGTGGTGGAAGTCGTCGGCGCTGAGTTTTTTGTCGAGGACCGCATCGAGGTGATGGTGGAGGGCGTGGGCGGCGATGGTGGCAGCGAGGTCGCGCAAAAAGGCGTCGCGGGCATCAAAGAGGTCGGTGTGGGTGAGGTTGTGGATGGGGTCAACCTCCGATCGCTGGCTGTTTATAAGGGTGATGTCCGTGTCTCGGACGGACGGGAAGGTGGTGGTGATGGTGGGGTGGGTGGTGAGGTTTTTGAGGGTGTGGGCGATGGAGGTGAAGTTGGCGCTGAGGTCTTTGATGAGGGAGGGGAGGGCGGTGTAAAGGGTGGAGATGGAGGCGTCGGAGAGCGGGGGGCAGACCTCGAGCATGTGTTTGAGGGAGGTGATGAGGGCGTCGGGGGAGCGGCGTGTGAGGCGCACGCGGCTGATGATCTGGTCGAGGCGGCGGTGGGCGCGGGTGGGGTCGGGGGTGAGGTTGTCTTCGAAGACGAGCTGGTTGGCGAGGTAGGCTTCGAGGGATTGGGCCATGTAGGTGCGCAGGCCGCTTAAGTTGGTGCCGATGAGGATGTGGCCGTCGCAGATGACGTCGCGGACCAGGATGTCGGCAAAGACTTTGGAGCGGGCGATGCGGTCGTCGCGGTTGTTGACGACGGTGAAGATCTTGCGGTGGGGCTCGGAGCGGGGGTCGACTTTGTCGAGGCCGGTGCGGGTCCAGTTGTTCATGAAGCCGGCGCGCTCGTTGGCGGAGCAGCCGTTGATGAAGGCCAGGTGGCGGCCAAGCAGGGTGACCCGCGGGTAGGTTTTGAGCACGCCGAGGTCGGGGACGACGTGGTCGGCCATGGCGAAGATGGCGTATTCGGGATCAATGCCCAGTTCGCGGGCCATGCGGGCGACGAGCGCGATGTTGCGGGGGTGCTCGTCGTAAGGGAAACGGGCGAGCTGGGCGTCGGGGATGAGCGTCTCATCGTCGTGTCCGACGACGATGAGGGGGGCGCCTTTTTTGCGGGCGGTATCTTCGAAGATGGGCAACATCTCGCGCTCGGCGGTGATGGTGGTGCGCCCCGGGGGAATGAACTGGCTGATGGTGCGGGCTACGTCGATGCCGGCCGGGCCCTGGATGTCTTCGTGGTCGGGGTAAGCATTGGTCAGGGTGATGAGGTCGTCGCGCATCCAGTGGGATTGCAGGATGTCGACGTAGCGGGGGTTGAGCGCCATGCACTCCCACATGAAGACGTCGGCGCCGAGGTCGCGGCCCAGGCGCAGCATGTCGCGTTGCTCCCAGATGCTGGCTTTGTCGTAGGGGCGGTAGATGAAGATCTCGCGGGCCTCCTGGCGGCGGGCGGCGTGAATGAACATGGCCTCGCAGCCGGTGGTTTTGACAAAGACGTCGTAGCCCATGCCGTGCAGAAGGCCGGCTTTAAGGCGCTCGGTGCCGCTCTTGCCGCGGGTGCCCCAGCCGCCAATCGAGAGGGGGATGTCGTTACGCCAGCGGTCGAGCTGGTGGCGGACGATGAGCATGCGGCCCAGGAAGAAGGCCACAATGAGCGTGAGGACGATGGCGAGCTCCTGGATGCGGGCGCCGGTGCGGTCGAAGAGCTCGGTGAGATGGCGAGCGGGGTTGGTGTGCAGACGTTCGGTCAGAAGCTCCAGCGGGCCGGCGGTGGCGAGGAGGTGCAGGGAGGTGGTGACCGGAGCGGGAGCCTGGTCGGTGGAGGGGGCGTCGGTGGTTGTTGCCTCGGGGGAGGGCGCATCGGTGGTGAGCAGGGGGAGGGGGTCGGCGGCTTCGAGCTGGCGGCCGAAGTCGGTGGCGGCGATGAGCTCGCGGATCTTTCGGGGGGTGGGGTCGTCGGCCAGGTGGGGGCGAAAGGTGATGGTGCAGCCGAGCTCTTTTTCGACGACGCCGAGAAACTTTCCGCGTTGGTCGGCGTCGTCACCTTTGATGGATGCGAGGCGAAGTTCGTCTAAGTGGGCGTAGGTGTTGGAGATTTTCAGGAGGTTTTTCAGACGCTTTGCTGCCGACTTCGGAGGTGTGAGGGTGGTGATGCCCTGGGTTGTGGCCAGAATGATGGGTCGGGCGGAGCGCTGGGCGTCGAGAAGATCGTCGACCAGGGGGATGTAGCCTCCCCAGCCGCCCTCGGAGCCGACCTGCCGGCGTTCGCCGGGGACGGTCGTGGGGGTCACTTCACCGAGGTCGGCGGGGTGGGCGCGCAGGCGGCCCGGGTAGACGCGGGCGCGGGTGTGGTCGAAGCCCTGGCGTTTGTTGGGCGAGGGGTGTCGAAGCTCATGGAGGTAGCGCCAGAGGCGGGGGGCGTAGCGCTCTCCGCGGGCGACTCGCCAGTGGGTGCGGCGCTCGGTGGCGTAGAGGCCAAAGCCCTGGCGAGCGGCCAGGGCCATGGCGCGGGCCAGGCGCGCGGTGGCGAGGGGTTTGGCGAGGCGCAGATGTTCGCCGGGGTGCAGGGCGCTTAAGCGGCCGGCAAGATCCAGGGTGGAGGGGGAAGGCGCATCGCTGGTGGCGGTGGCGTCGGAGGCGTCGGCGGCGTCGGTGCCCGTGTCCAGGGCGGCCAGGTCGAGGCGAAAGCTCGCCAGGCGGTTTGCGACCGCCGCGTCGTGCTCAAGCTCCAGGCGGTCGGCCAGGATCTCGCGCATGCTGGAGGTGGCGTTGTGGGCGAGTTCGGGGTGGGTGGTGATCAGGTCGCGTAAGAGGGGGAGAAGGGCGCCGAGGGTGGTCTGCAAGACGTCGGATGAGGGCTCGGCGCGCACGATGCGGGCCAGGATGGCGGCGGCGCGGGCGGCGGCCTGCCCCCCCTGTCGAGCGGTGGTAGTGAGGGAGCGGGCGGCGTGGGCGCGGACCTTCTGGCGAGGTTCGGTGGCGGGAAGGGCCAGGCGCTCAAGCAAGGTCAGGGCGTCGGGGTGCGGATCGCCGCTTAAGGCTTTTGCGATGGCGATGGGGATGGCGTCGGGGCCTGAGGTGGTATCGAGCTGTGCGAGCTGCTCGCGGGCGATGTCGGGGTAGAGCTCGGCCAGGCGCGCGATGGCGTGGGCCTGGACGTGCCAGTCGTCGGGCAGCTCGAAGGAGCGGGTGGCGCGCTGGACCAGCACATCGAGGCCGGCCTCCCGGGAGTGGGCCAGGGTGGTGATGGCGGCAATCTTCAGCCAGGAGGAGGCCGTGGGCAGGATGGCGATCTTGATGAGCAGGCGTAGCCACTCGCTGGCCAGGGCGTCGGGGCGCTGGTCGAGCAGGGCTGCCAGCGGGGCGTGGGCGGCGCGGATGGCCAGGGGCTGAAGCTCGGGCTGGTCGCGGTTCTGGGCAAAGGTGCGCAGGAGCCCGGCGCCGGGGAGCTTTAGAAGGTTCTGGGCGATGGTGGAGCGGTCGTCGGGGTGGGCCCGGGCCAGGATGTCGTGGGTGAGGGCTTCGAGGGCGATGAAGATCAGGCGCAGCCTGGCGATGAGGCGACTTTCCTGGAGGGTCTGGCGCTCGCGCAAAGTTTCAAAGTCGAGGAACTCGTCGAGGGCGCGCAGGTCTTTGCGCAGCTCACGTGCTGAGCGCCCCTGTGACTCCAGGTACTGGACCACCACGTCCTGACGAGCGCGGCCGGGGAGCTGGGCGAAGTAGCGCTCGGTGAAGGTCTGGAAGGTGGTGCGCAGAGTGTGAAGTTCGTGGTGAAGCTGGCGCAGGGCGTCGAGGAGCGAGGCGGAAAGCTCAAGCTGGGGTTCGAGGTGCGGGTCGGGCGCGAGCAGCTCGGTGTGGGGGAGGTTGAGGGTGGGTGGGCCCTGGCGCTCAAGGCGCGTGTGAAGGTCAGCCAGGGCGCGGTGGTCGAGACGGCGCACCAGCGCCGGGAGGCAGCCATTGAGGCTCAGCCGTGGGGGACTGTCGGGATCGGAGGTGGGCCAGTTGTCAAAGATCATGGCCGAGACCGGTGCAAAAAGAACTCGGGCGTGAGCAGGTGTCCCAGCGAGGCGTGGGAGGGGGGCACGCGCGAGAAGTTGTCGAGGTTATGCCACACGGAGAGGGCAAAGCCGATGCGGGCGCGGCGCGGGTCGCGTTCGCCGGGGACGAGTGAGAGTTGGGCTGAGGCGTTGAAGTCGAGCAGCAGGTTTCCAACAGTCCAGTAGGCCAGGGAGGCGTCGAAGTTCAGGTCGTGCGCGGTGGTGCTCGTGTCTCGGTAGGGATCGTCGAAGAGGTGGCGCAGGCGGTAGCCCACCCGAAGATCGGTAGATTCGAAGAGGGCGCGGGCCTCGGTGGAAAGCCAGAGCTGGTCGGGGTAGGCGCGGTTGCTGAAGAGCTGGCGGGCCGACGCGGCGAAGATGGTGTTGACGAAGGGGCGAAACCACAGGGTCACGCGGGCGTCAAACCCTAAGCGTCGGGGCAGAGCGTAGTTGTTGTAGAGCACCGGATCGATGAGCCCGCGGGTGCGAAAAAAGGCCCTGGGTTCCTGCAGGCGCACGTGCCCGGCCAGCGAGGGGAAGAGCGACCAGTTCGGGGCGAGTTGCAGGGGTTTGGAGATGCGCATCGAGGAGCGGATGGACCAGTGGCTCTGTGTGAAGCGCTGCCAGTAGGTGGTCAGGCGGGGCTCAATGCGCAGGTTCAATCGCTGTGTGCGCCAGTAGCCCGCGACGGTGCCTTCGGCGACGGGGGAGGTGCGCAGGTTGGTGCGCAGGCCGGTATCAAAATAGACCCAGAGGTCGGCGTCGGGGTTGGCCAGGTAGGCCCGGGTGTTGAGGCGGGCGTAGGGGGACTGGCGCGGGTCGTCGATGAGGCTCTCTTCGAGGTCGATGTCGCGGGTGGCAACGGCGCTGGAGAAGCGCAGCGTCCAGTCGACGGGGGGCTTGCTTAAGAGGTCGTCGCCGCTGAGCTCGGCCAGGCCCCGGGGGAGGTCGGCCAGGAGGGTCTGGTCGAGGTTGAGGGCGCGTGTGGCGAGGGCCTTCGGGGGCGCGTCGGGGGTGGTTGTGTCGGCGGTGGTGACACCTTCGGGCTCGCCCTTGCGCGCGCGGGCGATGGCGCGGTCGTCGTCCTGGCGGGCGGCCAGGCGCAGGGTGGCCAGGCCCTCCGAGACACGGACAGTGAGGCTGTGGAGGCCTTCTGTGACGACCGGGAGGTGCAGGCGCTGTGCGGCTGAGAGCCGTGTCTCGGACAGACCGGGGAGAGCGATGCTCGCGTCGGGCTGGGCGCTCGAAGGCAGGGTGACGCGGTGGGTGTGGAGGTGTCCGTCGGCGCTCTGCAGCTCCACGATCACCTCGGAGGCCGGGCGGTAGCCCGAGCCTCGCGGTGTGAAGAGGGCGCGCAGGTCGAGGCGAAGGGTGGTGGGGCCGACGATGCTCAGATCGACGGGTTGCCCGGGAGCCAACACATCAAGCCGGCGACGGAGCGACGCCACCACCGGCTGGGGCTCGCCGGGCGCCGCCGGGTCGAGCAGGTAGGGGAAGACGATGAAGCGGCGGCCCAGAAGGTCGTCGTGACGGCGGAGCGTGAGGCGGTAGGTCTGGCCGGCTTTCAGATCGAAGCGCGCCAGAAAGAGCTGCCCCGGGGGCCAGGCCGGCGGGGAGGTGCCGGGGGAGACAGGGTTGCCCTCCTGGTCGACGAGGTCGAGGTGCAGCAGGCAGGAGGGGGCCGGACCTTCGGGTTGGAGGTCGGGGCGAAGATCGAGGCAGGTCGCAGCCACCTCCAGAGGTTGGTCGAGCTCGGGGCGAAGGGTGAAGGTGCGGCGCGCGGCGGCGTTGAGAGGAAGTAAAAGCTCGGGGGGCCAGGGCACGCCGAGCAGGGCGTCTTCGACAAGCTCATCGAGGGGGTTGGCGGTGGGCGGGGTGGGCAGCGGGTCGACGGGGGTGGGGTCGAGGTCGGCCGGGACGCTGGCCATGGCCGTGAGCAGGGTCGGGGTGTCTTGAGGGGCAAAGCGGGAGAGGCGCAGTGTGGCGAAGTAGGTGCTGCGGTGGGCGGGTGTCGGCGCGAGGGTAAAGGCGCGAGTGGCCAGAAGATGCGCCAGGGCGGCCTGGCCCGGATCGGGTTCCAGCGTCGGGTCGGTGAGACGCGTGACGAGGAGGTCGGCCGCGGCGCGAAGCAGCGGGGCGTCGGCGGCCCGAGTGCTCTCGGAGCGCTGGCGTGCAAAGTCGAGGAGGAGGTCGCCGCGTGCTTCTGCGGGGGTGTTTGCGAGCGCGCGGATCGCGGCGCAGGCCGGCTTCATATCGGGGGCCGGGGGGCCGTAGCGAAGATCGGCCTCGCAGCTGGCGAGCGTGGCCGGGTCGCGCTGGTTTTCTTCGAAGAGGGCGTCGCTGAGCTCTTCGCTGAGTGCGGTCGGGTGCACAAGTGAGGCGTCGGGGAGCTGCACCCAGCGACGGTCGGCGCGTTGGCGCAGCGTGGCGAGCAGGCCGCGGGCGCGCTCCAGGGTGTCGCCGGGGGTGCGGAAGTCGTAGGCGGCAGCGTAGAGGTCGACCTCGGCCAGGGCGTTTTGCCCCAGACTCATCAAGAGCTCGGCGCGCTCGACCTGCAGGGTGCGTTTTTTAGAGAGGGTGGCCTCGTCGTTGATGCTGCGGGAGAGCAGCGAGATGCGCTGCAAGGTCTGCGGGGAGGGTGGCAGCGTGACGGCGACGGGGATGGGATCGACGCTTTGATCTTCGCGGGCGGCGCGCTGGTCCAGGGCGACGAAGACGTTCTGGGAGAGGGCGCGCACCTCCAGGTGCTGTGCCTCCGGGGGAAGTTGAAGGATGAGGCGAAGGGGGGCGGGGTAGGTCGCGCGTGCGTGGGCGCTGGCGTCGAGGAAAAGATCGCGCGGGGCGTTGGCGCCATCGTCGATGCGCAGGCGAATGCGCCTATCGGCAGCGGTGGGGCGAAGATGCAGGCGCACGTAGCGGGTGGTGCCGGAGGACTCCAGCGCAAAACGCACACCCTCAGAGTCGGCCTCCCAGTAGTCGCGGGGGATGACGATGTGATCGGAGGGCAACCACTCCACGTCTTGAGGAGGATGAGGGGTGTAGAGCTCGGTGATCGGGTCGGGGGAGAGGTTCTGGACGCGGAGCGGGGCGTTGGTCGTCGTGAGAAGTTCAAATTCTTGAAGGGGCGCGTCGTGCAAAAAGGCAAAGGTGTGCGGCTCACCGCCGCTGTCGAGCTTGAGCGCGGCGACGGCCGGACGTTGGGCGGCGCGCGCCGTCAGGGTGAGGCGTTGGGCGGCGGTGGGGGCATCGGTCGGAGCGCCCAGGGTGACGGCCTGCTCGTGGGGCAGGCGGTAGAGCAATGTGGTGCGATCGGCGACGCTTGCCAGAAAGGTGCGGGTGTCGGCCGGCCCCAGAGGCTCCAGAAAGGGCGTCGGCTCGGGGGGAAGGGCTTGCTCGGGAGTTGCGGCGGCGTCTTCGGCAGTGGCGTCGGTCGCCGGCGTGGCGAGGCGGACGGGGGGAAGGGGCTCCAGATCGCGCCAGTAGGTGGCGTACCACCACAGGGTTTGCAGGGCGTCGGTGCGGTCGGGGTGAATGGGCTCTCGCAACCAGGCCGCGTAAAGCAGGTCGAAGCCCGCCCAGCGCGCCTCGCGGCGGCTGCCGCCGGTGAGGATGGTCTCGGCGCGCAGCGCCCGCTCCAGAGGAAGATCGATGGCGTCGCCCTGCGGATCTTCGGGCAGGGCGTCGAGTTTGGCCGCAGCGAGTTCGGGGTAGCCCAGCGCGAGCTCCTGGCGAGCGGCCTGCAGGCCAATCAGGCGCCGGGAGGCAGGGGGGAGAAGTTCGCTCTGCACAAGGTCGAGAAGGGCCTGAGGCGCTGCGAGTTCACCGGGGTTGAGGCGAAGTTCAAGCCAGGTGATCCAGGCGGATTGGTGCGCCGCCGGCGCCTGGGACTTACGGGCGGCAAAGAGCAGGTTTCGGGCGTTGTCGACCTGTCCCAGAAACGATGCGATCTCGGCGAGCAGCAGCGTGGCGGCGGGGTGGTCGCTACCGCTCAGAAGCTGCTCGGCGCGCTCGATATGCCAGTCGGCGTTATGCAGTCGACCGGCGACATCCTGAAGCAGGTAGCGGGGGCGCGCGATGTGGCCGTCGATGAGGATTTCGGCGTCGGTGGCGCGCAGGGTGTAGTGGTGGCGCCCCGGCGGCACCCACATCGAGGTGGTGCGACGCCAGCTTAAGGGTGTGCCCTGCTCGTCGCGGGCCTCAAGTACTCCGGTGTGGCGAGCCGGCGAGGCGGGATCGAGCTCCGGATCGCGGTCGAGGTCCGTGGTGGCGTCTTCGGCAGGATCTTCGCGGGGGGCATCGTCATCTTCACCGACCAGAAGCGGTCCGGAAGACGAGGTGCTCAGCGGGCGGCCGTCGGGCAGAAAACGGGCCGGACCGCTGCTGAAGTCCGCCCGGTGCACCGGGTGGCCGCGCTCGAAGATCTGCAGCGAGAATGGCGAAATCTGCTCGGCGTTTTCGGGTGTTTTGACGGCGCGCACGCCCAGCTCCAGGCGGGCGGGGCCGTCGACGGTGAGGTGGGCGTCTTCGCCGGGCTTAAGCCGAAGTGCGGCGCTCGGGCCGGTGGGGAGGCTGACGGTGGCCTCGGGCAGCGCGGGCTCAAAGGCCGGGGCGATGGGGCGGCGCGCATGAAAACGCCCGTCGGGCTGGCGCTCCCGCTGGATCGCCCGGGTGAGCATCGCCCGGCCCAGGTGATGGGCCGCCTGGCGAAGAACGGCGTCGTCGGTGAGCGCATCGGTGAGGATGTGCAGAAGTTGGGCCTCGCGCGCCTGGGAGATGACCCGGGCGCGGGCGGCGATCGGAAGATCGGCCGGCGGCGGTGCCAGCGGCGCAACCTGCAGCCAGCGGTGCAGCCGGCGCTGCCACCAGTCCCAGTAGAGGCGCGGCGGGGCGTGATCCAGGGTGTGCGCCGAGATCGTGACGCTCTGGCCGGCGCGCTCATCCAGCGCCACGCGAAGGGTCGGGCTGTGGGAGACGCCGCTGAGGATGAACCAGTCGCCCCCGTCGAGCACAAAAGGCTCAAGCGGCAGCGACGCGGTGGTCAGCCCATCGTTGCTGGCCACGCGCTCCTCAACGCGCAGCGCGCTTGCCAGTCGGGGCGGGTCAAATTGCAGGCGCACCACCGCGTTTCGGGGCGCGCTGAAGAGCGTCGCGTCACCCGGGGCCAGCTCGCGGCGATGTTCCGGCTCGAGCAGAGGTTGCCAGTCGAGCAGGTCGTCGGTGTCGGGCTCGGGCAGCGGTCGCCAGGCCTCGGCCGGCGGCAGATTCAGCGTGAACGCCAGCGCGGCGACGATGGCAAAGAGGGCCAGCGCGCCCCGGGGCGTTCCTGGCGAGGTGGGTATCACTGGCGAGGTCGCTGCGGAGGAGGGCTTAGCGCTGGAAACGGGCGTCGAAGTTATGCACCGCGCTGAGCAAGCGGGAGGTGTTTTTGACGGCCATCGCGATCTCAATGAGCTGCGCGTCGGGGCGCTCGGTCTGGTCGAGCACCTCGAGGATATGATCGACGTGGGCGAGCATTTTGAGGGCGAGCTCGCGGTACATGGCTTCGTCGACATCGGCGTTATTTTGAAGGGAGGCGGTGAAACGCTCGGCGTGAGCCTGCAGATCTTCGGTGTCAAAGCCGCAGGCGTCGGCCTGCTCCATATAAGCGTGGGCGCGTTGCACGAACTGACTGGCGAGTGCCGAGAGGGATTTGACCTGGTTGGTGTTCATGGCGTCGCCTCGCTTGTAAAGGATTGTACCAGTACCGAGTCTCGCACACGCGTCGGGGGATCGCAAACTTTCTCATGGACATGAGGGGGCGAGCGCTGCGAAGGATGCGTTGGCGCCTGTAAGTTTTTGATAGAAAAGAGGATTTTGTCAGGTGCACAGGGCAGGTGTGCGATTTTTTGCTGCCCGTACAACAAGCCTTTACACTCCCACCCGGGCAGGTGTGCTCGCCGCGCGCATGTGCGAATTCGGCGCGGATTTCTTTTAGTTGTGAGCTCTACGAAGTGCATTGGCGTCGCTGGCGATGGCAGGTGCGGGGGTGGTGGCAGGCGCAGCGTCGACGCGTGGTCGTGATGCTGACCCTGGGAGTGCTCTGCGCGCTGATCGGCGCTGTGGGCGGTGGACGTTGGCTGGATGAGGCGTTGACCCGCGCGGCGTATCTTTTGCGCGGGGAACGAACCACGACGCAGTCGGTGGTGGTGGTGACGCTCGATGAGGTCTTTGCCGAGCAGCGCGGGCCGGCGCCTTATGAGGCGGCGTTGCTGGAAGAGCTCGTGGGGCGCGTGCAGGGCGACGGGGCACGCCTGGTGGCGGTGTATGCCGGGGCGGGGCTGGCCTGGGGGCCGGCGCAGGCCGTGCACGGATGCCCCGCTGAGGTGGTGTATTACGCCGAGTCGCGCCCGCGCTGGCTGGGGAGTGAGTGCGAGTTCTGGCGCTTGACGCCCGGGGAGTTTGAGCCGGGTCCGCAGGCGCGTGTGGTGCGTGAGGGGGGCGCGCGCACGCTGGTGGGGTATCTGGCGGAGCGGGCGGGCTATGCGATCGGCGCGCGTCAGCAGGTGGGCATCAACTACAGCGGGGGGATGCCGCGACTGTCGGCGGCAAACCTTGAGGAGGCCGGCTTTGTAGAGGGGCTCTTTCGGGGGCGAGTGGTCTTTGTGGTGCCCGATGTTCGGGGCGGTGTGGAGCGGGCGGGAACGCCTTACGGCGAGGTTGCCCGGGAGGTGGTGCGGGCGGAGGCGGTGGCCACCATCGCCGATGATGCGGGGCTTGTGCGCCCGCCGGGGCAGGGGCCGCTGGGCCTCATCGTGGGATTGCTCGTGGGGGCCTGGGCGGCCACTCGCCGCGCCTCATTGCTCTGGCTTGTGGGGGCGATGATGTTGGCCTGGGGCGCGGTCTTCGCGGGGTTTTACGTGGGGCTGGCGCTCTCGGGAGCGGGCGTTGTTGCCGGGGCTTTTGTGGGCTTTTCGGTGGTGCATTTTGTGCCGGCCACCCGGCGCGCGCGTGGGCGCGAGGTGCAGGCTTTGCTGGCCGGCGCGGTCAAAGAGGCCACCTCCCGGCGGGGCAGCAGCGGGGCCAGCGGAGAGGCGTTCTGGTCGGAGCTTCTGGCGCGAGCAGGGGCGGTTTTGGGCGTGGAGGCGATGAGCCTTGCCGAGCTGGGGCAGGGCTCGTGGTGGATCGGGTTTCGGGCGCATCTGGGGCTTTCGGACGATGGGATCGCCGAGCTGCGGCGCGATGTGCGGCGTTCGCCCTACCGGCAGGCCTACGAGCGGCGCACCCTGCAGGTGGTGACGGGGTACGTGCGCGAGGGCGGCCTGGAGACGGTGATGGTCCCGCTGGTAGTGCGCGAGCGGGTGGTGGGCTTCTGGATGCTGCACGTGCCGTCGGCCACCACCGTGATCGAGGCGCGTCGCCCCGCGCTTGAACGCGTCGCCCGCCAGCTCGCCGACGAGATCGTGTGGCGCTGGATGGAGCACGGCGTGCCCGAGGTGATGGCCCAGGAGATGGATCGGGCCGACGCGATGGTGGGCGCGGCGCTGGCGGCGATGGAGCATCTGGAGCTTGATCGGCGCGCGCTGGAAGATGTCTCGGAGAACGCCCAGGTGGGGCTGATGCTCGCGAACCTCTTTGGCGAGGTCACCTTTGAGAACGAGGCGATGCGCCGACTTCTCGAAGGTCAGGAGCGGGTGCAGGGAGGCATCTACGGGTTGATTGCGCGCCACTCCGAGGAGGATGAGGCCTCGGTGGCGCGCCGCATCGATGAGGTGTTGAGTGGCGGTGAGGCGCAGCGTTTTCGCTGGGAGCCCGATGAGGAGGGGGGGCGTCTGGTGGAGATCTGCGTCTCGGCGGTGTGGCGCGAAGAGATGGGGCGGCGCGTGGTGCGCGGGCTTGTGCTCACCGCCCTCGACGTCTCCAGCGCGGTGGAGGGGGCGCGGGAAAAACTCAACCTGATTCGGGTAGTGAACACGCGCGCGGCCGACCTATTGAGCGTGGTCAGCGGCTACACCAACGTCTTGAGCATGAGCAGCGGGCTGGGCACCGCCGAGCGCACCCTTGTGGAGGGGCTGGAAGAGGCGATCGCCGATCTGGGGCGCGTCGTGGATGATTTTCAGGGGGTGCTCAAACCCCCGCAGGATGTGCAGGCGACGATGCCGCTGAGCGTGCAGTATGTGGTGCGCGAGGCGCTGCGCGGCGCGTCGACGCAGACCGAGCTCACCGGCGTGCGCGTCGATGTGCCGACCGAGCCGATGATCGCGCGTGGGCACCCCGAGTCGATTCAGAAGGCGATTCGCCTGATGATTCAAGACAGCGCCGAGCTCGTGCCCGACCAGGTGCAGATCGAGGTCAGTGTGCATCAGGAGGGCGAGCAGACGCGTATTCGCGTGCATGTTCCCAACGTCATGATCCCCACCTCGCTGCTCCAGAGGCTCCTGGAAGGCGGCGAGGGCGATGTGAGTGGGGGAAATCGCCTCTTTCTGGCGAAGCAGTACGTGCAGGGTAGCGGCGGTCGGCTGGAAGCCCACAGCGAGCTCGACGGGCTGACCTACGACATCATCTTGCCGAAGGGGCGCTGAGACGTGGGTGATGCGGCGCTGCACATCTTTCCGGGGGGCGGCTTTGATAGCTCGATCCTCACGATCGTCTTTCTGGGGCTCCTGCTGCGGTGGATGCTCACCGAGACGCTGGGCTACACCTTCGTGGGTCTGGTCGTCCCCGGGTACCTCGCCAGCGTTGCGCTGATCTCGCCGACCAGCGCGGCGGTGGCGATGTTGGAGGCGGTGGTCACCTACGGGCTTGTGTGGTTGCTCTCGGAGGGGATGGGCAAGCTCGGGGTGTGGTCGGTGGTGTTCGGGCGCGACCGCTTTTACGCCTTTCTGGTGATGAGCATCATCGTGCGGGTGCTCGGCGAGCTGTGGGTGTGGCCGGCGTTGTGGGTGCCGCTGGCCGCGGCGATCGGGGTGTCGCCCTATGCACCCGGGCCGCTCAATTCGGTGGGGCTTGTGATTGTGCCGCTCGCCGCCAACATGTTCTGGAAGGTGGGGTTGAGGCGCGGGGCCTGGCAGGTGCTCATGCCCACGGCGGTGGTATACGCGGCCACACGCTGGGGGTTGCTGGCGTATACGAACCTGCGGGTGGCCGAGTTTCAGGTGCATTACGAAGACATCGCCATCGATCTCTTCGCCTCACCCAAGGCTTACATCATCTTGCTGGTGACGGCGGCGTTGGCCGGGCGCATCAACATCAAGGTGGGGTGGGATTTTGGCGGGATCTTGATCCCGGCGCTCATCGCGATCGCCTGGTTCGATGTGTTCAAGGCGCTGTGGACCTTTGGGGAGGCCATCGGGCTTGCGCTTCTGGCCGGCGCGCTTTTGCGCAGCGGGCCGCTGCGTAAGTTGAATATGGAGGGGCCGCGCAAGATCATTTTTGTGTTCAGCGTGGGCTACTTCATCAAGTTTGCGCTGGCGTGGGCGATGTTTCTGGGGGCGCCGCAGGTGCGCACGATCGACTTCTTCGGGTTCGGGTATTTGCTGGCGAGTCTGCTGGCGCTGAAGATCGTGCAGAAGAAGAACATCGTGATGGTGGTGGTGCCCACGGCGTTGGTGAGCATCGTGGGCTTTGTGCTCGGCGGTGTGCTGGCCAGCGTACTGGTGGGGCCGGGGCCGGTGCGCGACGATGAGGTGCGCGTGGAGCGCCTCGACGCCAGCGAGCAGGGACGAGGCACGCTGGAGGCGGAGCTCTTAAGGCGCAGTGCGCTTGCGGGCGGGGCAGCCGGCGGGCGCGCGCTGAGCGCGATGGATGTGGAGCGCTACGCGGAGCTCGGGGAGCTGGCCGAGGTGTCGTCGGCGCGCGAAGGCATCGCGCGGGCGGAGATCGCGCAGCTGGCCGCGACGCTGGAGCTGGAGGTCGCGGTGGTCGACGACGGCAAGGGCGTGGCTTTTGTCGTGGCCGAGAAGTTGGCGCGTTACCCGGACGTGCGCGGGTTGGGGGTGTTGGTGGTGCGTCCGGGGCGGCGAGGGCCGGTGGTGCAGGTGCCCGACGCCGGGGGGGATCCGTTGGTCGTGAGTGCGGCGTTGCGGGTTGGCGAGGAAGTCGATGCGCGGGCGTTGATCTTTGGCGCGCGGGCAAAAATGAGCAGCGGGCGAGAGCTCGACCCGCTCAGCGACGCGAGCTCGCCGCATCAGCGGATGATGCGGGCCTGGCGCGAGCATGATGTGTTGCAACTTCGGCGCGCGGCGCTTGAGTCGCGGGGGATCTGGATGGGGCGCGCGGTGGATTCGGCCTTTCCGGTGGGTGTGGTCAGCGGGCGTCTGCCCGGGCTGAAGGTGCGCTGGGATGTGGCGCCGGGCACTGACCGCACCCGCGAGATCGCGCGCGGGGCGCACGTCACGCTGATGCTGGGGCGCGCGCAGATGGTGCGGCTTGCGGCCTGGGGGGCGGATACCGATGAGCCGACTGCGAGCGCGGTGGTGAGCCTGCGCGCCTATGTGGCGGGGCTGATCGAGGGGCCCGAGCGGGCGGTCGCGGCGCATCTTCGGGAGCTGGGGGAGGCGCCGAGCGCCGCAGAGATCGAGGCGGTGCAGCGCGGGGTGATTGAGCCGCTGGTGGCGATGGGGCGAAGCGGGTTTCCGCGCTTTGTGGCGGGCCGGGAGCTTGCCGCCGCGCGGCGGGTTGGCGGGGCGGTGGGGCTTACGCTGGAGCAGCTACGCGACGACCGAGGTGGGTGCTGGTGGGCGGTGCGCGAGAAGGGCGCTGAGGCCGACGAGGTTGTTGCGCTGCGCGGCTTTGGCGTGGTTCTGCTGCGCTGCGAAGCGGGCGCTCCGCTGATGGTGAGCGCGCCTTACGCGCGGCCCGAGGCCGGGACCTGGGCGGCGGCCGCGCTGATGGCCGACACGTTGCAGGCCCGCGCGTTGGCGCTGGGGAGCGCCTGGCGAGGCGAGGTGGGCGTGTTGGGCGATCCTCTTAAAGATCCCTCGCTGCTGCTGGCCACCCAGCGTGTGTTGCAGCTCGGGGAGCCCGATGACGCGGCCTGGGTGCTGCAGGTGCGCGGGCTGGCCGAGGGGCGGCAGGTGGAGGGGGCGGGGCTTTTGAGCTTTGATCAGGCCCTGAGCGTGGGTGAGCTGGAGGCGGATGCGGCCGCGCTGCACAGCGCGCTGGCGCGCTCCGGACTGAGGCTGGAGCTCGACCAGGGGCAGCTGCGTTTTGCCGAGCTGCGCGGTCTGGAGGATGTCGGCGCGGCGATGGCGCGGGCGGCGGCGCCGGGGCGTTTTGCCCGGGTGTGGCTCGATGCAGATCAGCGCCGCGCGCTGCGGCTGGGCCTGAGCGCCGAGGTGTTGGAGCGGGCGCTCGCCAGGGTTGCTCGCCAGGAACGCCTGGTGCGTCAGGGGCTTCTCGAGCGCATGGGGAGCCAACCTCTTGAGGGTGCCGATCTGGCGAACGAGGCGCTCAGTGAGACCCTGTGGCAGGCCCTCCAGACCCATACCCGCCGCTTTGCCTACACACGAAACCCCCTCGACCTCCTCGCCGCGCTGCAACTCCTGGAGGCAGAGCAACGCAGCTACGAGGTCGTGGTCGATGAGGCCCGGGAGCAGAGCTGGCTGGTGGTCACGACCGGCACCTCTGGCGAGCTCTGGCGAGCGCTGCGCCTTGACGCCGTTGTGGATGGCGACGAGGGCACCGAGCTCCGGCTGCGCCCCGGTCAGCGCCCCGACGCGCTGGCGCTGGCGTTGGCCTCGGCGATCTTCGTTGAGCGTTTGCCCGCGCCCGCGCCTGTTCCGGGGGCCGAGCCGCAGGAGGCGCCATGACGAGCTGGGATCGGCCCCGACACAAACCCTGGCAGCTCTGGGCGCGCCTGGTGCTGCGCCTTGCGGTCTTTGTCGCGATCATCGGCGCGCTGGGGGGCTCGTTGATGCTGGCGATCGAGCGCTCCGAGCAGGCCCCGGAGCATGTGGAGGAGCGCGACCAGCGCTACCTTGCCTATGTGCTGCGCCCGGGGCAGGGGCCGGCCTTTGCGATGGGGCAGCTCAGCCCACAGCTGCGCCTGTTAAGCTGGGGGCATCTCGAAAATAGCCTTTTGCCGGAGCGCTACGACCGGGAGCGGCGCTACGTGTACGGTGTGGTGCTGCGGGTGGTCGATGAGGCGGGGCAAGCGCTGCATGCACGCACGATCTGGGTGCGCTCGCGCGTAAGTCGCAGGCCGGCCGAGGGTGAAGGCTGGGCCGAACGCGCCGCGTATTACCCGGTGGGTCAGGGGGAGGGCGATCCGACCGATATGCGCCTTGTGGACGTGGACCTGAGCGCCTGGGACGCGCCGGGCCGCAGGCTGGAGGTCGAGCTTACACGCGAACTTCCCGAGGATGCCCCCGAGCTTGAGCCCGGGGAGGTGTGGCTGGATGAGGCGCAGGTGGTGGTCTTTCGGCGTTTTGAGCGCGAGGCCGGGCTGCGGGAGTGGCAGGGGCGCACCTTGAGTGAGCGGCGGCGCGCGGAGCTTGCGGAGCGCGCGCGCCTGGCCGGCTGGAGCGCGCCGACGGCCGCCGAGATCGATCGGCTGCTGGTGGGCGGCTGGCGACGCGACACCACGCTGGGGGAGGCGGAGGTGCGCGGGCTCTACACCTCGGAGTTTCGTTTTGAGGAGTTTGAGGAGGTTCACGCTGGCGAGGCGCTGGAAGAGGGGGAGGCGCTGGCCTTTGCGCTGGAGGGGCCGGTGAGGCTCTTTGCGGCGCGGGTGGGTGAGGAGGGCGGGGCGCTGCGTGCGGAGCTCGCGCGGACCAACACCATGGAAGAATCGGCGGAGGTCGTTGACGTTTCGGGGGCAACGCTCGGGTTTGAAAGCGTGGAGCGCGAGGTCAAAGGCGTGGGCGATGATCTCGCGCGTTTGCGCCCGCTGGAGCGGGTCGGGCAGGCGTTAAAAATAAAAATTAAACCAAAAGAGTCGGCGGCGGTGCAGCTCTTTGCTCCCGGCGGCGGGCGCCTGGCCGTCTGGGTGGATCGTCCCGAAGCGGTGGCGGGCTCGCCGGAGTTGGCTCGGAGCGCCGATGGTCGCACGCGGGTCTTGCCCGACCGCCGGCGCTCGGTGAGCTGGGAGGCGCGCGGCGGCGATGAGGCACCGCTGGTCTATCGGCTGCGCGCTGGCGAGCAGGGCGTGGGCGACGCGTTGATGCTGACGTTGCGGCATCTTCCGGGGCAGACGGGGGCGTTGCGCTACCGTTTTGTGGGGGCCCCCGACGCGCGGGATGGCGAGGGTTCCGGGGGAACATCACATGTCTCATTGGGTGAGGGGCGAGTGGCGTTTGAGGGCGAAAACTCGGCCTATGAGCGCCTTGTGGACGCGGAGCAACTGCGCGAGCGGGAGCGTATGGCGGCCGATCCCGAGGCGCTTCTGGCCTACGAGCGGCTGGCCGAGCCGACGACCCACCGCTTCTGGATTCCGGCGGGCGCGGAGCGACTGGAGGTGTGGGTCGAAGGCGATGATGAGGCGCGGGCGTGGGTGGGGGCGTCGGTGTTGGCGCTGGCAGAGGCGGGGGAGCGGGCCTGGGAGCCGCCCTACGATCGGGTGCCGGAGCTGATGCGCTGGCGCAACGCGCCGAGTGCGCGTTCGGCCTGGGTGGGCATCTGGCCGGATAACGCCGAGGCGCTCACGCTGGGCGGCCGTCGGGCGTTGAGCGAGTCGCAGGCCCGCTGGGAGCCGCGCTGGGGCCATGAATTCAGCCGCGAGCTGTGGGCGTCGGCAAGCGCGGCGGTGCAGGAGGGCTGGGAGGTGCGCTGGGGCGCCGACGAGGTGGAGCCGCCCCGGCGACTGCAGCAGCGCGAGAGCAGTGAGGCACGGGTGTTGCGCCCCTCCAACGACCTCTTCGGCGCGGTGCTGCTGGAGCGCGTCGATCCCGCAGAGCTCGCCGGCCAGCGCTGGGAGGCGACCTGGCGCGCCGAGCTTCGGAAGAGCGGTCGCATCGCGTGTCGCCCGGCTTCCGGATCCGACACGCTGGCGCTGGAGTACCGGGTCGATGAGGCGCTGGTCGGCCGCACGATGGAGGTGCGCTGGCAGGGAGCCACCGTGCGTCGTCAGCGCCTGCTCAGCGCCACGGGCCGTATTAGCGCGCGGGTGGGCGCGGGGGCCGGCGCGCTGAGCCTGCACCTTATCCCCGAGAGCGATGCCGACACTGAGACGGAATCGCTCACCGGCCGCTGGTGGACCGACTGTGAGCCCACCACGCTTGCGGCGCAGCCGGTGTGGCGGCAGCGGCGCGTGCACCGCGTGGCGCGCGGCCGCGACCTGCTCGTCGATGCGCTCTCCAGCCTCGACGGGCAGCGCTACCTCAACGTGGTGGCCTACCTGGAGCGCCCCGGCGCCACGCTCCGCAGCGTGGTCGATGGCGGTGACCCGGGTGGGCGAGCCGGGCAGAGTTTGAGGCAAATCACCGCGCCCGAGCAGCGCTTTGAGCTCGTGGCGTCTGAACGCAGCGCCACCCTGGTGGGGGGCGATGGCCGGCGGCTCTACGGGCCGGTCCGCGTCGCCATTCCTCTGGGCAGCGACTGGGAGCCGGGCACCCATCGGGTGCGTCTTCGCCTGGAGGATGGCTCGGGGGCGTGGTTGCGCTTTTTTCAGTTGGAGGAGTGAGGCGTTTTGGGTTGCAGGTCCGGGGGGCGAGGCTACAGGTCGTCAGCCTCAATGGGCTCGGGGGTGAGGGGGCGATGAGGCGCATGAATGCTGGAGTTGGTCCGTGTCTCGGACGGACAGCAACATGGACATGGGGGTGGGGAAAGAGCGTTGAACGCGTCTTTGGAACGCTTCATTATGCGGGCGATCGGCCCCAAACTCTGAACATCTTTAACGCGAGGTAGAGCATGACGCGCGAGCGTATTTCTTTTTTCGATATCCCCGAGGCGTTGCCTCAAGAGGAGGAGTTTTTCGAGACTCTGGCCGCTGGCGAGGGGGTGCGCGTGGAGCGCATCATCTCGCACGGGCACACCACACCGGAGGGGCAGTGGTACGACCAGGAGCTCGATGAGTGGGTGTTGCTCACGCGTGGCGAGGCGACGCTCGAGTGGGAGGACGGCACGCAGACCCGTCTGGTGGCGGGGAGCGCGGTGTTCATCGCCGCGCATCAGCGGCATCGGGTGGTGGCGACGAGCAGCGATCCGCCCTGTGTGTGGTTGGCGGTGCACGGGAAAATGTCGCCGTCCTGAGCGGTGCGTTTTGCGGGGGCGATGCGGAAGGGGGAGGCGCCGAAAGGTCGCATAGATAAAGGGCGATGTCCGTGTCTCGGAGGGACATGAAGGGGCGGTTTTGAGGCCAAAAACACGACGACCACCGGTCCCGAGGGGAGCGGTGGTCGTTGAGGTTGTACCTGGCCTGATGTGCGATCGCTTATTCGGGCGGATCGACGAGCACCTCATAGTAGCGGCAGGAGACCGTCACGCGTCCGTTGGTGCTCTCGCAGGAGGTGATCTGCGAGGGGGCGTCGGGATCGTTGCAGGGGTCGAAGTCGGCTTCCGCGCTGAACTCCGCGACTGTCGCGCAGTCGCAGGAGGGGGTGTCGCCACACGAGGACGGAGCCGGCGCACACTTATAGAGTTCGCTGTTGGACGCGTTGTGCAAAATGCAGACTTCGCCTTCGGCGCATTCGCCCTCGTACCATCCGTCAACGCCGCCGCAAAGGTAGGGGGTGGGCTCGTTGTCCTGGTTGTCCTGGTCATTTGACGTGTTCGGCTCGTCGTCCGAGCCGCAGGAGAAGAGGCCGACCAAAAGCACGAAGAGCAGGCTTTTTACTTTGATGTTCATGTTCAACTCATCCGGAAAAAGGAATCTGGGATACATCCACTCATTGTTTTGGGTTGCGATGACCCACTCCTAGACAGTTGAGGCGTCGCGTGTCAATGCCTGCGGGATCGTCCGCGTAGGAGGTTGCCCAGACGGGCGGGCCGGGAGAGTGGACGTGGCAAAAGACCGCATGAATGCTGGATGATGTCCGTGTCTCGGACGGACAGCGCGTCGCACGGAGGTCATAAAAAACCGCCCCCGACACGAGGGTCGGGGGCGGTTTTTTGTGGCGTGGATGGGGGCGTTGAAGTGATGTTCAGTTCGCGGAGAAGGCCACGATCACCGGTACGGTCTTCTCGCACGTGCCGTCTGTGAAGGTCGCCGAGGCAAGGACTTCTTCGCCACGGTCGAGGGCGGTGGCGTGGTCGAGGGAGTAGCCGTAGGCGAAGCTGGTCTGGGAGACGCCGGCGAGCACGGGGTGGTCGGTGGCGTTGAGGGAGACCTGCCACTGGCCGCCTTCATCGCGGTCGGTGTACTGCTCGCAGGTGTAGGCGCCCTTCGACTCGTGCTCCAGGTGCAGGAGGTTGGTCATGGGGAAGGACTGGAAGCGCGAGTAGGTCATGTCGTCGCCCGAGAGGATGACGCCGCCGCCGTCGCCGGCGAACTTCAGCAGGGAGAGCAGCGTGTTCTTGCGGCTCAGGGGCTGGTCGGGGTTGGAGAACCAGACGACGTCGTAATCTTTAAGGATGCCGTTGCTCAGGCCGCCGTTGGGCTCGTTGATGAAGGTCACGTCGAAGCCACCTTCTTCGAGGAGCTCGGTGATGAAGAGGGGATCGTCGGCGTAATGCTCGTTGTGGGCACGGTCGCGTACCACGAGCACACGCGGTGAGAAGACGGGGGTGGCCCAGGAGACGGCGTTGCGGGCGATGCGCGCGGCGGTGGCGCGCTCGATCGAGGGGTGGGAGAGCTTGAGCAGGATGCCCACCGAGCGGCCCGCCGGTGCGGCGTGCGGGCAGGGGATGTGCACCTCGCGGACTTCGCCATCTTCATAAAAGCTGTCGCTTGCGCCGTTGCCGCCGTAGAAGACGCGCGCCCAGGCCACGCCGCAGCCCTTGCGGGAGGTCTGCGCGCAGACGCGGTGGGTCGCATAGGGGTACTCCGCGATCGCGCCCAACGAGATGTTCAGCGCGCCCTCGCCGAAGCTCTCCAGGTGGGTACCGCCGGTGGCCTGCGCAAGTTGAGTGAGTTTCTCGTGGTCAGGCTCAAGGCCCAGGCCCACGGTGTAGACCGGGGTTCTAATGCCGTCGATGTTCAGGTCGAAGAGCTCATTGAGGGTGGTGTCGATGCCGTCGCTCTCGGGCGTGGCGAGCTCTTCGTCGGAGGAGTTGTTGTCGCGACCGTCGGTGAAGGCCACCACGGCGAAGGGGCGGCGGGCCTGGCAGAAATCGTCGAGATCCTCGTGGGCCTCGGCTGCGGCAGTGCCCAGGGCGCGGCCCAATACCTCATTGCCCATGCGGATGCCGTCGTAGAGCGAGGTCCAGCCGTTTTCGACAAAGAGCTGGTCGATGGCCGCGTCGATGATGGCCTGGTCGTCGGTCAGCTCGGTGAGCACGCGCGAGTGGGTGGAGACGCGGACGATGCCGACCCGACCGCCGGCGGCAAGCACCTGCGCCGCAAAGCTCCGGGCGGATTCTTCAGTGCGCTGGAGCACCGACTCCTGGGAGCCGGAGTTGTCGACGACCAGCACAACATCGGCCGCGCCGGTCTGACCGCAGGCGGCGATGGTCGAGGTGTCGACGGCTTCAAAGCCGGAATCCGGCCCCTCAAAGGAGAGCTCAATGGCGACCTCGGGGTCGCTCTCGGAGCAGCCCACCGGTTGGCCGTCGGGCCCGGTCGTCACAAAATCCAGACCGACGTAGGTCTCGCCATCTTCCGATGACTCACCACCCTGGTTCTGGCCATTGCCGTTGCCCTGGCCATTGCCGTTGTTGCCCCCGCGCACGCGTTGCAGCAGCACGCCGGGCTCGGCTTCGACGAAGTTGGGATCTTCAAAAAAGTTGCATGCCGGAAGGCTCAGCGCCGCAGCCGCCAGAAAAAGCAGCGGGCGCACGTGGCGCGCTCGGGTCGTGTGCGAGTACGGCATAAGACAGCTCACAGCGATATACAGCAGGTTGTAGGTAAGAGAATGATCTCAACCTGAGTGTTACACGCTGTAACGCAAAGTTCAACCTTTGCCTCAACCTTCACCCTTAAGGGGCGTCAGGGGAGGGGGGCGAGCTGAGGAGGGTGTTCAGCGTGCTCGCCAGGGGGGTGATGTCGTTTTGGAGGGCGTCGCGAAGATCGTCGCTGAACTCCAGGTGCACAAAACGCCCGGGGGCGTGCAGGTTGGCAAATCGGCCGAGCACGTTGCCGGTGGCGCCCAGTGCGGTGGTGTCGCGGGGGAAGAGCGCGACGCCGGCCGGCGGGTTCCAGTCGCGGTTCATCTCGTCGACCACCGCCCGGGTCCAGGGGTGGGGCTCGTCGCTGCCGTCACTGACGATGATGTCGTAGGCGCGCGGGCCGCGATCGGCGGCGCGAAAGCCGTGGAGCTGCACGATGCGAAGCTGCGGGGAGTGGGTGAGCGCGGCGGTGCTCATATGATGAAAGACGCTCGCGCTGTTGTGGCAGATGTCGGATGGCGAGTCGTCGGTCTCCCGGAAGTCGGCGGTGGCGTGGTAGCGATGCAGGCTGTTCATATAAAAAGCCCGCACGTTGAGCGCCTCAAAGAGCGCCAGGCCGATGAGGTCGGTACTGCGATCGTGGTAGGAGTGAGGCGATTGGATCACAACCTCCTGCACGTCGTCGCCGGCGCGAAAGAGGTAGACGCCGCTGCCACGCCAGGTCGGACCGGCTTCAAAGAGGGAGTAAAAGGTGTGATCGCCATGCGGGTAGGGTTGCAGGCGCAGCCCGGCCTCAAGCAGGCGAGTACTGAGCGCGTCGAGGTCGGGGGAGTCATCGTCGAGGGCGCGGAGCAGCTGCGGGATCGCCTCCTGAAGGGCCAGACGCTCGGCCAGGGTGGGGGCCTGGTAGTGGCCGGCTTCGCCCTGGGGTGCGCGGGCATCTTCCAGTACCAGTCCGGCTCGAAGTTGGGTGGGGGGGCCCTGCGCGTTGCTGCGCTGCACCGAGGTGCTCTGGCAGCTGCTGGCCAGCGCGACGAGAAGCGCGATGGTGGCGATAAAAACAAGACGCGTCATGCGAGAGGTCCCCGGAGGTTTGAGGCGAAGGTCGAGCCGGTGGGTCGAGCGGTAGAGTAGCGGTGGTGGGGAGGTGTGTGCAACTCACCCGGGGGAGGGGGGCAGCCCTCCAGGACGACGCCTGCGGCGTCGTTTCGGATTCGCAGTAGCGTTGCTACGGCTTCGTCCTCACTCCTTGCCGGACGCCGCCCTGGAGGGCTGCTTGAGGATTGGGAGTGAGGGCGGAGGACCGCATAAATCAAGGGTGATGTCCGTGTCTCGGTCGGACCGTGATGGCTGTGCTAAGCTGGCTTAAGTACGATACATTATGATGGTGAGAGACGTGAGGCAGACGTGATGAGGGGTTGTGAATGGGCGTGATCTATCTGCTGCTCTATATCTTCGGGGCGGTCGTTGTCTGGGTGGGCTCCAATCGACTGCTTCGAGACCTGCTCGACGGGGAGTCGCTTGTCGACGCGTTGCAACTCGGCGGGTTCGGGGCGCTGATGATCGTGCTGGCGGCCGTGCTGCACGCCGTGGTGCTGCGCCGGCGAGGAGACGCCGGGGTGCTCGATGCGATGGAGGTGCCGGGGAGGCGGTGGTTTGCGGTGGCCGCGGTGGCGTGGCTTGTCCCGACGCTGGTCGCCTGGGTGCAGTTTGAGCTCTTCGTCGACCCGATCCGGATGTTTCCGGTGATCACGGTGGCGGGGGCGTCGGCGCTGGTGGTGGGAGGTGTCTCGCGCCTTTTAAGGGCGCATATGCTGCGCTGGCCGCTGACGATCGCGGCCGTGGCGCTGGTGGGGCTTCCGGTGGGGCTTTTGAGCGTGTCGTTGCCCCTGGCGCATTTTAACTACCACTTGAGCGCGGTGCAGGTCTGGACCTTTGATGAGCCTCATGGCGGCCTCAAAGACGTGGTCTTTGAGGCGGATGATGCGACTTATGTGGGAGAGCTCTCACCGAGGATTGGCGAAGAGACGGGGAGTCTTCTCAACGCGCTGGCGAACGCCAAAACGATCGATGTTGGCGAGGAGATCGCCGCCGGCCGCATGCGCCGGCTTGAGGACGGCACGCTGGTGCGGGTGGGTGAGGATGGCGAAGACATCCCGGTGGAGCGCTGGGAGAGTTTCAGCGCGGATATGGATGCGGCGCTGCAGGCCGACCGCGCCGAAGCTGCGCTCGAAGACGCAAAGCGGCGGGCCGACTGGGAGGTGGAGATCGAGGCGCGACGCACGGGCGGTCGACTCTTTCGCTAAGATCGGCGGAAGACCGCATAAATCAAGGGTGATGTCCGTGTCTCGGACGGTGGGGTGCAGCCCCCCAGAACGACGCCAGCGGCGTCGCAGCGTCCTCGCAGTAGCGCTGCTACGGCTTATCGTCCTCACTCCTTGCTGGACGCCGCAGCAGCCCCCCAGAACGACGCCAGCGGCGTCGCAGCGTCCTCGCAGTAGCGCTGCTACGGCTTCGTCCTCGCTCCTTGCTGGACGCCGCCCTGGAGGGCTGCTTGTGAGTTGGGAGGGTTGGGGAAAAAATGCGGTTCGGCCACATACATAAAAGGTGATGTCCGTGTCTCGGACGGACATAAGTCGTCAAAATTACTGGCCCAGGGCGATGCCAAAGCTCATGCCCAGATGAAACTCCCAGGAGGGGCGGATGCCGGCGTCGACGCGCTCATCGAGGGTCAGGGCGTAGAACTGGGTGCGCAGGCGGCGGCGCTCGGCGCTGGCGTAGAACCAGCGGTTGACGCCGGCCGGAATCGCCAGCGAGGCGCCGAAGGTGCGGTTGAAGCGGGTGAGGTTAAGATCTCCTCCCCAGGCCTGCAGGATGACCGGGTAGGTGGGGTTGTGGCGAAGCTCCAGCTGGAGGACGGCGGGCATGGCGGCGCCGGCGGTGAAGATGTGGCCGGTGCGGTCGCCGGAGCGCTGGAGTTTCAGGCCTACGAAGGTGCCCAGGGAGGGGCCGCGGTAGCCGTACATGCCGGTGTAGGAGAAGCGGTAGCCGTAGGCCAGGCCGCGCTCTTCGCGGCGGCTTTCGCCGACTTCGTCGAGCACTGTCTGGCTCTCGGAGGTGCGGGCGCCGATGGAGAAGAGCAGGTCGAGTTGATCCTGGTAGATCCAGCCCAGGTAGCGGTCCAGAAAGCCGTTGGCCATGTTCGCGCGGTAGCCAAAATGCACGAGGGTGCCCTGGCGGGGGGCCTGGGTGGGGAAGCCGTCGTGGTTGACGACCCGGCCGGTGAAGAGCACCTGGAAAGGGGCCGCGCCGTGAATGGCGATGGAGGCGGGGTGGTCAAGGGGGATGCGCCCGTAGTCGAAGATCGGCGCGGTGATGGTGGGGGCGTAGGGGGTGGGGTGGAAGTCTTCGGCGCCGCCGATCAGAGCGGCCAGGGTGAGCTCGTTGGCGCCGGAGAGCTCGCTGAGCCAGGCGCGGCCAGCGGCGGTGAGCGGCTCGGTGGCGTTGTGGAGCGAGAGGGCGATGGCGAGGTCGAGTTTTTCCTCTGCCGAGAGGCGGGCGAAGTTGGCCTGCTGGCGGGGGATCAGCACGTTGGAGGCGTAGTGGGTGCGCAGCTGCGTGGGAAGTTCGGCGAGGATGCGGGTGGTGAGCTCGGCGCGGGTTACCTCGATGGTCGGGGCATCGATCACGGCACCTGTGGGCACCACTGCGGAGGGCAGCGTGGTGGTGAAGGCCACCGGCACAGTGGTGGTCTGGCCGCGCTCGTCGGTGATGGTGGCCTGGCCCTGGAGCGCCATCGTGCGCAGCGCGCGGTAGCCCGGGGTGCGAACTTCGCGCCAGAGCTCGACGCGGCGCGTGACGTCTTCCATCTGGCAGCGCTGGCGAGTCTCGTTGCGGGTAGTGGAGCCGCCGCCGACGTAGCTGCAGTCCCGAAAGCAGGTCTGCTGGGTGCGGCCGGTCTGGTAGCAACGCTGCGCTCCGCTGCAGACGCGGCGCGAGGGCTGCTGCACGGTGACCGGCACGGTGTAGGAGCGGCAGACCCGCTCGTTGACGGTGCGCATCTCGTAGTAGGGCTCGCGGCTGACAATGGTCTCGTCGACGCGGGAGGTGGAGGTGTTGCATTGGGCGATGTCGAGGGCGACGCGTAGCGGGGAGCTGGCGGCGGGCTCGGTGAGGCCGGCCTGCAGCTCGTCGCGCAGGGCCGTGCAGAAGGCGTTTTGTTGGCTCTGCTCACCGGCAAGCTCGACGTTGAGTGCGGTCAGGGGAAGGGCGAAGAAGCCCGTGCCGAAGCGGGTGCGCAGCGCGGCGTCGTCGGCGATGGTGCCTTCGTCGGGGGCGTAGAGTCTGGCGAGGTTCTGATAGAAGGCGCGGCTGAGCTCGGTGGTGCTGGCTTCGAGGGCCTGGAGGGCTTCCTGATGAAGCTCGGCGCGGAGCAGGGTGTAGCGTCGCCAGAACTCATAGATGCCCGGGAGGAGCTCGGCGGTGGGGCGCGCCAGAACCAGGGCGTCGTCGCGCTGGCCGGCCTCGATCATCGGGGCAAGCTCGGCGTCCCAGTAGGTCAGGGCCTCTTCGTTGAGGGCGGTGTCGACCTGCTGTCGGCCTTTGGGAGACTGGCAGTTGGCGAAACGCTCGCGCAGTGCGACCAGCGTATCGCGGCGTTCTTCCCAGGTGGGGAGGGCGCGGGCGTCGGTAATCGCCGGCGTGACGAGTTTGTCGAGGGCGTCGCAGCGGCGTTGTGCGGCGCGCTCAAACTCGGCCGGGTAGTAGGTCGTCTCGAGTGCTCGGTCGTAGCTTTGCAGAGCTGCGTCGTAACGACCTTCATCCATGGCGTCTTCGGCGGCGCGGTAGGCGTCGCTGGTGGCGCAGGCGTTGAGCGCGAACGTGGCGAGGAGCAGCGCGAGCGCGGCGCGCAGAGAGGAGGCGTTCATTGCTGGCCCTCGATCACGACGGGGTTGGGCGTGGAGGCGTCGAGGAGGACCTCGAAGACGGGGCGCGTGCTGCCGGCGATGTGGAAGCGCCAGGCGTGTCCCTCGAAGGTGGGTTGATCGTGGCGCTGGCCGGGGGCGACCATGCCGTAAGGGCGCAGGGTGCATTGGACGTCAACCCAGAAGATGTCGAGGTCGACGGAGGTGGAGTTTTCAAAACTCACGGTGCGTGCAGGGCCGTTGCCAGGTAGCGAACAGAGGCTGGCTTCGATGGCCGGCGGAAGATCGCTGTCCTCGGCGTAAGGGTCTTCGGTGGGGTCGTAAAGACCGCGCGACTCCATCTCCAAAAGGTAGTCGTCGAAGTCGCGCGCTTCGTCGTCGATGCAGTGGACGAGCAGGCTGGAGAGGAGCAGGAGCGCCAGTAGATGTAAGCGAGCTGGCGAGTGGGCCCGGAAGGGGCGCGGGAAGGATACAAACACTGCCATCAATCGGTACTCCGGAAGGAACTGCCACCAAAACGCACTCGCCGGCGTGCCGGCAGGGGACTGGATGTGATTAAGCGCCTGTAACTTTAGTTTAAGTGGCGGTGATCGGCAAAGCTAAACGGGGTGGCGGCTGTTTGGGAGAACGGACTGACCTTTGGAAGAGCGATCCGAGCTTTGGGAGAGGGTTGGTGTCGATGCAAAAAACGCCCGACGTGAGGTCGGGCGTTTCGGGGCGTTTCTGGATGTGACGAAGTGCGGATCGGCCGCATAAAAACTTGAGGATGTCCGTGTCTCGGACGGACAGATTTCAAAGATCAACTCATGCGCACCAGGACTTTTGCGGGTTGGCGCAGCAGATCTTTGAGGTAGATCTCCATCGGGATGAGCTCGCGGCGCTTGCCGGTGTGGGTGAGGCCTGTGACCCACTGGCAGATGGAGCGGTCGCGGTTGGTGTGGGCCCAGGTTGTTTCGCCTTTGCGTTCGGCACCATAGACGTGGCGGGTGCGCATGGTGCCGGTGGCGAGGATCTCGTGTTCGAGCTGGGCGCCGGGGTGGGCGATGGCGAAGCAGAGGAGATCGCGCAGGGTGGCCGGTTGGATGTCGGCGTCGTCGATATGCTCGAAGAGCGCGTCGTCGATGGCGTCGAGGGGGTGGGTGTAGTCGAGGAGGGCCAGTTTGAGGGTGTCGCCGGCCGGGGTGGGAGCGTCGATGGCGTCGGCGTCGACGGCCTCGCTGATGAAGAAGTGCACGCGGCCGAAGTCGGCCTTTTCGATGAGTCTGGCGAGGGTGTGCTGCGCGTGTGAGGGCACTTCAAACGAAGATCCGAGCGGGCCGATCTGAGGCGATGCCTGAGTCATAATGCGCTCCATAGCGAGCTGGGTAGGTTTTTTGAAGAATTGCCCCGACGATATGCCACGCGGGGGGATGGGCTGTCAAAACCCGCCCTTAGGGCAAAACAACAATGAGGGGCGGTCAGGTGGCGAGGTATTGGCCGTCGTCGGTGCGGGTGGCGAGCTGCTGTTCGCTGAGGTGGATCAGGTGGGCGAGCAGGCTGCGGGCGGCCAGAGGCCAGATGGCGCGGTGGATGTCGGGGTAGACGGTGGCGATGAGGTCTTCGGGGGAAGCCGGGTTTTGATGGGCGCGCAGGGCGTCGAGGACGGCGGCTTCGCGAAGCAGTCGGTGGTCGATGTAATGCGACAGAAGCCGGGCCGGGGCGGCGATGGGGGCGCCGTGGGCGGGAAAGAGCACGCGGGGTTGCATGGCGAGCAGGGTGTGCAGGCTCTGCAGGTAGTCGCCCATATGGCCTTCGGGCGGGTCGATGATGATGGTGCCGCGGGAGGCTACAAGATCGCCGGCGAAGACGCTGCGGGAAGGGGCGTGGTAAAGCGCGAGATGCCCCGGCGCATGGCCGGGAGTGTGCAGGACTTCGAGCGGGCCGAAGTCATCGAGCACGATGGTCTGACCGTGGGTCAGCGCGCGGGTTTGCAAATCGGGGAGGAGCGGGGCGCTCAAGGGGTGGGCAAAGATGGGGAGCTTGAAGCGGGCGGCCAGAGGGCCGGCGCCGCCGATGTGGTCCGGGTGGTGGTGGGTGAGGATCACGGACCGGGGAGTATCGCCGGCGTTGATGCGACGCTCGATCTCGGCGCTTAAGATGGAAAGGTCGGCCGGGTCGTCGGGGCCGGGGTCGACGATCACAAAGGAGGAGCGGCCGATGAGGTAGGCGTTGGTGTGGGTGGCCGGGGGAAGAGTTGCGGTGCGCAGCGGCAGCATCGTGACGCCGCCGAGATACTCAATGGCGTCGTCGACGGGTTTCGGTTCGAGGCCAGTTTCGGGGACGAACGCGACTTCGGCAGCGTCGAGCAAACGCAGAAGATCGACGATCGGGGTGGTGGCGAGCGCCTGGCCATCCTCCCAGAGCGTGAGGGCTGCCTGTGGGGTCATCCAGGCGCCTTCGTCATGCTCGTCGGGGTCGAGGTGGGCGCTTAAATCATCGAGGGCGCGGGCTTCTTCGTCGCTTACGTGCAGGGTGAAGAAGGCGGTGTCGGCCGGGGGCATCCAGCTCGGAGTGCGGCGGCTGAAGTGGTAGCGCAGCCGGTGGGTGGCCAGTGGTGAGGGCAGAGGTTGAGGCAGGGTGCGGGCTTCAGGCGGAGCGCCGGAGGTGGGGGCGATCAGGCCGCTCTCACAGAAGAGTGCGCCGCATTCTTCAAAGCACTCTCGGAGCGCGGTGGCGCGCAGCACGTCTTCGTCCCGCGACATTTGAGTCAGAGACGGGTCTGTGGGTGGGCCGTCTTCTCGGCGCTGCGTTTCGAGCGCGGAGGCCAGGGCGGTGGGAAGGTCGCGGTCGCCCGGCTCCTGGCCGCCGGCGAAGAACGCAAAACATCCGCCAAGAAACGAACGATCCGCCCGGCGGCGCGCCCAGAAGATTTCCGGGCGGCCGCGATCGGAGCGGATCAGGGTGAGTGAGGCGGTCTGGATGGGTTGGGGAGGTCGCGTCATAGCTCCAGACCGCCTCGCTCAGGCAAGGCGCATCAGCATTTAAGAGTCGAAGGACTGCGCAAAGGGGTTACCCTTTTGCGAGAGACCCATCTGCATGGCGGGCTCGCGCAGGCAGTGCTCCATCATCATGGAGGCGCCGTAGCCGCCGGCGTTGAGCATCGCCAGGATGTCGCCTTCTTCGATCAGCGGCATGGGGCGGTCGGCGGCGAAGACGTCGATGACCTCGTTGATATTGCCCACGATGGTCACGTTTTTCTCCGGGCCGAAGTCGGCGCGGGTGGTGTGCACGAACTCCTGGTAGAGCCCGTAGTGGCTGGCGCCGGTGTGCACGTTAAAGCCGGTGTTCACGCCTACGAACTCAGTGCCGCCCTTCTCCTCGACCATCACAACTTCGGAGAGAAGCACGCCGGAGTCTTTGACGATGTAGTCGCCGGGCTCCACGCAGACCTTGATGCCCAGGCCCAGCTGGCGCACGCGCTCGACGATGCCCTCGGCGTAGAGGTTGACGTCGACCGAGCCATCGCCGGCGGTCAGGGGCACACCCAGACCGCCACCGAAGTTCAGGTACTCGAGCGGGCCGTGGGTGTCGATGACATCACGCGCGATGGCGGTGAGGCGATCGACGGCCTGGAAGTACTGGGTGATGGCCGAGCCGGTCCAGCCGCAGCCCACGTGCATATGCAGGCCCTGCAGGCGCAGGCCGCGCTTGCGAATCAGCTCCAGGGCCTCGGGCAGACGGTCCAGGTAGATGCCGAACTTGGTGGCGCGCTGACCGGCGTAGGTCAGGTTATCGTTGATGCCCACGCCGACCTGCGGGTTGATGCGCAGGCCGATGGCGCGGCCGGGGTCCACGTCGGCGACCTTGTTGATGACGCTCAACGAGTCGCAGTTGAGCATGATCGGCAGCCCTTTAAGCTGCTCAAGATCGCGGTGGCTGACGCTTACATTGGTGAAAGTGATTTTCTCAGCGGGGAAACCCATCTCCAACGCATACAAGACCTCGCGCGGGCTGGCGGCGTCGATCCCGGCGACGCCGGTGGCGCGCAGAGTCTCGACGATCGGTCTAAAGCGGTTGGCTTTGACCGCGAAGAACACCTGAAAAGGATGTCCATGGCGGGCAAAGGCGTTGTGCAGCCTCATATAATTCGCCTCGACCCGATCAAGGTCATAGGCGAAGAGCGGCCGGTCGACGTGCCTTAAGAGCTGCTCGGCGTCGTGGCCGGCGATCTGGAGGCGATGGGTTTCGGGGCGAAGGCCGTCGCGGACCCACCAGTTCTGGTGGGCGGGGTCGAGGGCAGCCGGTCGGATCTGAGGAAATCTTTTCACTGCATGTGATCTCCAGCGAATGTTGACGGAAACCCGGCTCAAAGTCCGGGAGAGACATCGGCGCGACGCGGGCAAATTTTAGGGGGGGAAGGGCCCGCTGCTGCCGGCGCCGACAAGGGGGCAGATAGTTAAGGCAAAACGTCAAAAAAATCAAGGCTACGCAAGGTTTTCGCGGCCCTTTTATTGCCGCGATCCTCGCCGCATCAGCGGGGGGCGCCGGGGGGGAGGGTGGGGATGGGTGTGGAGGGGGGTGTGGCGAGCTCCTGCATGGCGAGCGCGGCGGCTCCGCGAGGGCCGGATTCGGGGCCTCCGAGGGGTTGCAAAATCTGAAGTTCGCGGCGAGCGACATCGAGCACCAGAGGCAGGGTTTTGTCGACGACGAGTCGGCGCAGGTTGGGGCAGTGGTCGAGCACGCCGCCGCCCAGGATGAGGGCTGCCGGGTTGAGCAGGGTGCAGGCGTTGGCCAGGCTCAATGCCAGCAGGTCGCTTGTCTGCTCCCAGAGCTCGCTCAGGGCCGGGTGTTTTTCGGCGATGGGGTCGACCGCTGAGAGGCGCAACACCTCACCTCCCAGCTCCGGGTGGGCCTTCTGGAGTGTGGGATGGGCGTTGAGCACCTCAGAGACCCTCGCTTCGAGGTGGCGGCCGCCGGCGTAGGCTTCCAGGCAGCCGCGCTGGCCGCAGCCACAGACCCGGCCCTCGGGCACCACCTTGACGTGGCCGATCTCGGCGGCGTTATTACCCTGGCCGCGAATGAGCTGACCGCCGGCGATGATCGCCCCGCCCACACCCGTGCCCACGTAGACGCCCAGCACATCGCCCAGGTCGCGGGCCACGCCCTGATGCCACTCGTCGTACACCAGGGCGTTGAGGTCGTTGAAGACATAGACCGGTGGCGTCACCCCCAGCTCCCACTCCACCGCTTCCTCAAAGATCCGGGCAAAGGCGACATCGAGCCACCCCAGGTTCGGCGCGTTTTTCACGGTGCGCCCATCGCGCGAGAGCTGCCCGGCCAGGCCCATGCCGATGACCTGAATATGCTCGGGTTTGAGATGCGCGTTGAGGCAGGCCCCCTTGAGAAGATCACAGAGCGTCTGGCAGATCTCCTCGGGGTCGCAGCGCTCACGCACCCGGGCGCGGGCTTCGCTGATGGGGTGAAGGGCGTCGTTGAAGACCTGCAGGCGCGCGTTGGTGCCGCCCAGGTCGATGCCCACGCATAAGATGGGGTCCAAGCTCACCTCGCATACCGATGTTGGAGTTAGGAGTTCAAAGTTGTATGGTCGCGCCGACCGGAGTCAACCCGAGCGCGGCGTTGTCGCGATCGCCCGTTCTGGCGAAACGCTGGCATGAAGGCGTCGGCTTGCCGGATCGTGGCGAGTTGTGTGTGGTGAATGCATTGTGGATCGTGGCCCCCCGATAGAGCGGTGTGGCCAGACATGTTGAGGTAGATATGAAGTTTGCTCCCCTGGCCCTTGTGGCCGCGCTCTCGGGCCTGGCCATTGCGGCTGTGCCCGCCCAGGCTGAGGCTTTTGACCTGCAGATCGCCGTCGGCGCTAAAGGCGGCGTCAACATGGTGGCCGGCCAGGGCATGCCGGACGACTCGCGGATGACAAGCGAGCAGGGCAACCAGGTCTACTTTCCCAAACCCGAGTATTTTGGCCACTTCGGCGTCGGCCCCAAGGGGGGCTTGAGCCTGGAGGTGCGCGCGCTGGGCTGGGTGGGACTGGAGACGGGCTTTTATTATTCGGTCGATCAGGCCAGCGGCTATGTCGATAAGAATGACGCGCTCAGCGGACGCACCATCGCGCGCATTCACAGCGACCAGGTCTCCAACGCCTACCACGTGCCGCTCATGCTGAAGTTCCGCGTGCCCTCGGCCACCGTCAGCCCGGTCTTCGGGCTGGGCGCAGAGTTCATCTTCCAGACCGAGAGCACGCTGGAGTACCGCGAGGAGCAGCGCGCCGGCTCGATGGGCGGCTACGCCAACCAGCTCAACGATCGCAACCAGATCTCGCCATCGAACTACACCCTGCTTACCTTGAGCGCGGGCATGGAGATCAGCGTGGGGCCGGTGCGCATTCCGGTGGAGCTGCGCATGGGCTATAACCTGGGCTTTGATCAGGCGATGAGCGAGCGCGCGACCTACGATGAGTCCACCGGTGAGATCACCTACGATGGCAAGTACCAGGGCCATGTGGGCGTCTTCACCGGGGTGCTTTACGAGTTTGATTTGCTGCTGTAATTCTTCGGCGACACAACGCCCTGGAAGGAAGATTGATGGGTTTTATTCGCGCCTTAAAACGCGCCCTTTTTAAAGGAGCATCCATGAGCCAGTTGAAGAGCTTTTCGGAAGTCCCCGCCGATTACGTCGGCGGTGAAGGTGAGCTGCACGCGATCATTCACACCAACCACGGTGTGATCGACATCAAACTCTTTGAAGATCGCGCGCCGAAGACGGTCGCCAACTTCGTGGGCCTGGCCACCGGTCAGCGCGCCTACACCGATCTGAACACCTTTGAAGAGACCAAAGGCAACTACTACGACGGCGTGATCTTCCACCGCGTGATCCCGGGCTTCATGATCCAGGGCGGCGATCCGCTGGGACAGGGCACGGGCGGGCCGGGCTACAAGTTCGCCGATGAGTTCCACCCGGAGCTCAAGCACACCAGGGCGGGCATGCTCTCGATGGCCAACGCCGGGCCGAACACCAACGGCAGCCAGTTCTTCATCACGCTTGGGCCGACGCCTCACCTCGACAACCGTCACGCGGTCTTTGGCGAAGTTGTCGCCGGGATGGATGTGGTGGAGACGATCGGTAACCTTCCGCGTGACCGTCGCGACCGTCCCCACGAAGAGGCCGTGATGCAGAAGGTGGAGATCAAGCGCGTATGAAAACGTACCGAGCTTCAGCCAGAAGGCGCCTGGGGGGCGCGAGCCTTACGGGCGTTGCGGCGCTCTGTGTGCTGACGGCCCTGTGCGTGCCGCAGGCGGCTGAGGCGCTGGAGCTCGGTGGGTTGGATGAGCTTGAGGTGGGCGCGCGCGCCGGCGCGAGTTTCGGGTGGCTGTATCGCCCCGAAGATCCGGTGGGCGCGCCCACGCTGCTTTATGGCACGGCGTTTCGGGGGGGAGGTTTTGTGGTGGGCCCCACCACCCGCGCCACCCTCTGGCGGGGAGCAGGCGCCCGGCTCGCTGCTCGCCTCGACCTCCTTTACGGGTATCAGAGTGGTAAGGGCTTTGCCGAAGATGTGGAGCAGGGCGGTCGCATCGACGCGGTGTTGCGGGCCCACAGCCTGCGCGTGCCCGTGATGGTGGAGCTCTCCAACGCCTGGGATGCCGGGGGATTGAGCCTTGCAGCCGGCCCGGAGCTTGTGCTCGGTGTGGCCAGCAGCGCGACCATCGATCAGGACGGCCGGCAGAGCGAGATGCAGACCCGTGCGCCATCCTATGTGGGGGCGGCCATGGCGCTGGGGTACACCGTCGATCGCGGCACTTTGAAGATTCCGGTGGAGCTCAACGCCACCTGGAACCCCTTTGTGGCCGAGTCGACCTTTGAGCGTTTTGAGGGCTACCAGAGCTTTGAGCAGCCCGGGCGCTACACCGCGGCGTTCAACTGGCAGCTGATGCTCAGCGTCGGGGCGCGCTGGTCGCTCGAATAACTTTCCTTTTCTGAAAATTCACGCAGCTTGTGGGGACTTCGTTTTGGCTGGCCCGAGAGCATCGGGCCGCGGATGCCTTCGTGTACGGATGAGTGGATTATGGCCAGACAGACCTCCCTGCGTGACCCGAGCCTTTTTCTAAACCGCGAGTTGAACTGGCTGGCGTTTAATGAGCGCGTATTTGCGCTGGCCGAAGATGAGCGGGTGCCGCTTTTGGAGCGCCTGAAGTTTCTGTGCATCTCCAGCACCAACCTCGATGAGTTTTTCGAGATTCGGGTGGCGCGGCTCAAGCATGAGATTCAGGTCGATACCGAGATCGTGGGGCCCGATGGGATGCGACCGCGTCAGGTGTTGACGCAGATCGGTCAGCGCTGTTCGGCCTTTGTGGAGGCGCAGTACCGCCTGCTCAACGAGGTGCTCATTCCGGGGTTGGAGCAGGAGGGCGTGCGTTTTCTAAAACGCACAAGCTGGAGCGCGCGGCAGCGGGCGTGGGTGGAGCGCTACTTTCAGGACGAGGTCTTGCCGGTGCTCAGCCCGATGGGCATCGATCCGAGCCACCCCTTTCCGCGGGTGGTCAATAAGAGCCTCAACTTTGTGGTGTCGCTGGAGGGCAAAGATGCGTTCGGGCGCCAGAGTCGCATGGCGGTGGTGCCCGCGCCGCGCAGTCTTCCGCGCTTGATTCAGGTGCCGCGCGAGGTCAGCGGCGGGGCGCATGATTATGTGTTTCTGTCGTCGGTGATTCACGCCCACGTCGACGAGCTCTTTGCCGGCATGACGGTGACCGGCTGCTACCAGTTTCGCATCACCCGCAACAGCGAGCTTTATGTCGATGAGGAGGAGGTCGAAGACCTGATGATCGCGGTCGAAGACGAACTCTACGCGCGTAATTACGGGGAGGCGGTGCGCCTGGAAGTCGCGGATAACTGCCCGATGGAGGTCGCGCGATTTTTGCTGGAGCAAACCGATCTCACGGAGGCGGATCTTTATCAGGTGAACGGGCCGGTGAACCTCAACCGCCTGATGATGATCCCCGCCGACCTGGAGCGGGCCGACCTGAAGTATCCGGGTTTTATGCCCGCGCCGCCGCCGGTGGCGATGCGTCAGGGCGATATTTTTGAGGCGATTGGCCAGAAGACGGTGCTGCTGCATCACCCCTACCAGTCTTTTTTTCCGGTGCTGGAGTTCATCCGCCAGGCCGCGGCCGACCCCAACGTGCTGGCGATCAAACAGACCCTGTATCGCTCCGACCCGGAGTCGCCCATCCCTCAGGCGCTGGCCGAGGCGGCGCGCGCCGGCAAGGAGGTCACGGCGGTGGTGGAGCTGCGCGCACGTTTTGACGAGGCGTTCAACATCGCGATCGCCAACCGCCTGCAGGACGCCGGCGCGCACGTGCTCTACGGGGTGATGGGCCACAAGACCCACGCCAAGATGGCGCTGGTGGTGCGGCGAGAGGCGGGGGGCTTGAAGCGGTATGTGCACCTGTCGACGGGCAATTATAACCCGCGCACCGCCCGACTTTATACGGATTTTGGCCTGATGACGGCCGATGAGGCCATCACCGCCGATGCGCATCGCGTCTTTCAGCAGCTCACCGGGCTGGGCAAGGCGCTGAAGCTCAAAAAGCTCGTGCAGGCGCCTTTTCATCTGCACAAACGCCTGCTGCGCCTGATTCGCAACGAGATCAAGCAGGTGGAAGCGGGCGGCGAGGGATTGATTCGCGCGAAGATGAACCAGCTCACCGAGCCGCGGCTTATTCGCGAACTCTACAAAGCCTCACAGGCCGGGGTGAAGGTGGAGCTTGTGGTGCGCGGCATCTGCTGTCTGCGGCCGGGGGTTCCCGGGGTGAGCGAAAACATCCGGGTGCGCTCCATCCTGGGGCGCTTTCTGGAGCACTCGCGGGTCTACTACTTCCACAATGCCGGTGAGCCGAAGGTGTATCTGGCCAGCGCGGACTGGATGCAGCGCAACATGTTCCGGCGCATTGAGGTGGCCTTCCCCATCGAAGATGAGGCGCAGCGCGCGCGCGTCATCGAGGAGGGCCTGGACGTGCATTTTCGCGACAACCTCAATGCCTGGGAGCTGCAGGCCGATGGAAGCTACAGGCGGGTGGAGGCTGGTGAGGAGGAGAAGATCGTGGTCTCGCAGCAGAGCCTGTTGAAGAGTTTGACGGAAGCGTGAGGCGGGTGCCGCACCACTCCCCTTCAAGGAGCGGTGCGGCGATTGTGAGAACTTTCAGGGGGTGGTCGGCGGGGTTGCCTGCCCGTGGTTGTTGCGGCCCCAGCAGGCCACGTCGCCATCGGTGGTGAGGGCGCAGCCGTGGTTGGTGCCCATCGCCACCGAGGTATAAAGACCGGAGGGGGGGCTTGCCTGGTTCTCGTCGTCGTTGCCCCAGCAGGTCAGGGTGTTGTTGGTGCGCAGCGCGCAGGAGACGTCCTCGCCAAGCGCGACGTCCAGGAAGGTGCCTGAGGGGGGCACGGCGGCGTTGTTGACGTTGCCGCCCCAGCAGCTGAGCGTGCCGTCGGTGGCGATGGCGCAGAAGTGGCGGAAGCCGCCGGCGATCTTCGTAAAGGTGCCGGCCGGCGGGGTGGTGGCGCCGTTGATGGTGTTGCCCCAGCAGTCGATGGTGCCGTCGGTGGCGATGGCGCAGACCGCGCTGCTGACCTGGGCGATGGCGCTGTAGGTGCCGGTCGGGCGATTGCTGACCTCTCCGTTGGAGTCGTTGCCCCAGCACACGACCTCATTGGCGGCGTTGAGGCCGCAGCCGGTCCATCCGGAGAGGGAGATGGAGGTCACGGGCTGGCTCGGAGCTGCGTCGAACTGGGCGGTGCGGCCCCAGCAGGTCACGTCGCCGGTGGAGGTGACGCCGCAGCTTCGGAAGCTGGTGGTCGCCAGCGCGATGAATGTCTCGCCAGCGGGGACGTCGGTCTGGCCGTCGTCGTTACGACCCCAGCAGCGAGCGACGCCGCCCGGGCGAAGCGCACAGGTCTGGGAGGATCCGGCGGTCAGTGATTCAAATTCAAGCGCACACGTGGTTGGCCCGGGCTGGCACCCGGCGAAACAGCTCAATTCGCCGCGGTCATAGCCCCGGGCCTGGCAGCTGTCGTCGCCGAAGTCGTCGCCGTCGCAGGGCTCGGGGCCGTTGCGCACCAGGTCGCCGCAGCGCGCGGCGTTGGCGGAGCAGTCGCTCAGACAACCTCCGTAGCTTTCGTCATTGACGCCGTCGTCGCAGAGCTCGTTGCCGTTGATTTCACCGTCGCCGCAGAAGGCGGCCGGTCCGGAGCAGTCGCTCAGGCAACTTCCGTAGCTGCCATCGTTGACGCCGTCGTCGCAGACTTCGTCGCCATTGACCTCGCCATCGCCGCAGAGGCCGGAGCAGTCGGAGGTGTCGAGTACGCAGCTTGGGAGGCAGGCGAGCTGGCCTTCGTAGAAGCCCTGGGACTGGCAGGTTTCGCCGCGCAGCTCGAAGCCCTCGCATTGTTCATTGCTGGCGAGCTCTCCGTCGCCGCAGCCCACGGCCACGCCTTCGCAGGCGGTGGCGTCGAGGCGGCAGGAGTCGGTGCAGCCGAGGGTGCCGCCCTCAAAGCCCAGCGTCTCACAGGAGGCGCCGCCGAGCTCGGTGCCGTCGCATTGCTCGGAGCCGCTGACCTCGCCATCGCCGCAGCGGACGGCGGGATCCGCGTCGACGTCATCGGCGTCAGTGAGGCCGCCGTCGTCGCCCGCATCCACGGTACCGCCCGTATCGGCCGGGCCTCTGCGGCGGTTCTGGGTGTCATCACCGCAGGCGATAAGGCTCGCGCTGAGCGCGACGGTGAGGAGTGCGATGAGGGTGGGGCGAGTGCGAAACATCATCTTATACCCGGGGAGAAAAGTGCTGAAGCGTGTGGTGAGTAGAGCCGTCGAAATGCCCATAGATGCGCGGGGGCGTCAACCTTCGGGGGCGGCAGGTTCAATGAGGCGCACGCTCTGGCCCTCGCGCAGCCTGCCGACCAGCCCGGTGGCGACTTCTGCGACCCAGACGGTGTCCTGAAAGACGAAGACGACGTAGTCGCAGGAGCGGGTGTAGGAGGCGCCGTTGATGGTGGAGGCGTAGTCATGGAAGCCGCGCTCGCGGCCCTCAATGGTCACCAGGGGCTCGCGGGTGCCGTCGGCGGTCAGGCGCCAGATGCCCTCATCATCAGTCTCCAGGCGCTCGCCGGTGGCCTCGCAGATGTCGCGGCTTAAGCGAGGGCGACGCACCCCCTGGGCGGGGATGGAGGCGATGGGCTCGCGGGTGTTGGTGGCCGGATCGATGCGGAAGTTCCCCTCGTGGCCGGAGCCGTAGAGGGTGGTGCCGTCCTCGCTCCAGTAAAGCTGAAAGAGCCAGGCGTTGGAGGTGGCCGGCAGCACGTTCACATCAAGGGTGGTCGGATCGATGAGGTAGATGGCGTCGTCGTCGACCTGCCGATCTTGAGGGAGGTCGAAGTCGGCGTGGCGGGTGGCGGCCACAAGCGTGCCCTCGGGGTGGATGGCCACCGCCGAGGTGCGCCCGTCGAGCTCGGGGATGCGCTCAGGCTCGGCGCCCGGCGCGTCGAGGAGGTAGAGGTTGGTCTGGGAGTCGCCCAGCGCCCAGAGGCCGGCGTCGTCGGTGACGTCCTGGAAGCTGTAGCCCTCGCCATAGATGGACACCTCGTCGGTGCCGTTGACGCGAATCTGATCGAGGCCTGTGCGGTGGTGGACGTAGATGAGGTCGTCGTCCGTCACAAAGCTCAGGTCGTCGGCGATGAGGTTGGTCATCTCCCCAGGCGAGCTCGGGGGGCAGCCGGCGAGCACCGCGCTGAGCGTGAGGAGCAGGAGGGCCAGGGGGGCATTGTGCGAAGAGGACATCTCGTAGCGACTCAAGGTGGGTTGGCGGGTTGAAAGCGTGAGAGAATCCGGCCGTGTTCTCTAGCGAGGTGGCGCGCGAGATTCAAAAAAGGGGAGGTTCAGCTCAGTCAGTCAGCGGCAGGTCGACCTCGTCATCCAAGGGCGTCTCCAGCTCCAGCTCCGGTGAAGGGCTGGCCTCGCCAGTGACGGTTTCCGGGGGGGCGAAGACGATGCCGGCGGCCAGCGCCAGCAGGAGCACCACCCAGAGGATGATCGCATAGATCCTGGGGCGTTTGGCCTTTTCCGCATCGTACCAGGTCATCGGGCGGATGCCCTGAATCTGGAAGGTGATGATGCCGGCGAGGTTGATCGCCACGAGGTTGATGAGCGTGAGCATGCCTGCGCCGTAGGCGCCGGCCCAGTTGGCGGTGCCCAGCAAAAGGCCGGTGGCTACCAGAGGGGGCAGAAGGGCGACGGCCACCATCACGCCGATCAGGGCGGTGGAGACGCCGCGGGTGACCGAGAGCACGCCGGCGGCCCCGGCGGCCAGCGCCAGCACCACATCGGCCAGGCCGGCGCGGGTGCGCGAGGCGATCTCGCCGACCGTGATGTCGACCGGCAACAAGAAGCCGCCGATCATCGCGAGCACAAGCCCGAGCATGAGCCCCAGGAAGTTGACCAGGAGGGAGCGTCGAATCAGCTTCCAGTCAGCCAGCGTCGCGCCCAGCGCCAGTGCGATGTTGGGGCCGATCAAGGGGGCGATGACCATCGCGCCGATGACCACCGCGGTGCTGTCTCGCAACATGCCGCCGGCGGCCACGATGGTGGAGAGGGCGACCAGGGCGTAGTGCACGCTGGTCACGCTGATGGAGTCGGTCACATCCTGGTAGACCTCTTCGCGGCTGATGCGGGCGGCCGCCCCATTGTCGTCCTCCTCGCTCTCATCGTCCCCATTCTGCAGGGCGCCAAGTTCCTCGATCTCCGTCTCGCCCTCCTCTTCGCCCTGGCGGGGAAGCGTGGCGAGCACCTCCAACACCACAATGCGGTGGCCCTCAATGCTGCCGACCTTCTTATGAAGCCACTCCAGAAGCGCGTCGGAGTCGCCGGTCTCCAGCACGATCGAGGTCAGGGTGGAGTCGTCGTCCAGCGTGAGATCGTGGCGGGAGAGGGCGCTGGGAGCGTCTTCGAGATCACCGAGGGGCTCGTGCTCGGGGGGCAGGTAGATGTCGACCTGGCGAAGGGCCATGGGGAGCTCGGGAGGTGGGGGGGGGCGTGGTGGCGTGGTGGCGTGGTGGCGTGGTGGCGTATTGAAGGGGGGAGGGTCGCACAGGGGGGAGGGGGTTGGGAAGTCGCGGTAGTGCGTGTGGTTGTGTGGTTGTGTGGTTGTGTGGTTGAGGGGCGTGGGAGGTTCGCGGGGGTGGGGCGATTCGTGTGGGCGATGGTTGGCGCCCGCATTCAGGACGACGCTGGCTGCGTCGCTGCGTCCTCGCGGTAGCGCTGCTACAGCTTCGTCCTTGCTCCTTGCCATCGGCCGCCCTGAGTGCGGTCGGGTTGGTTGCCGTCCGCATCAGGACGACGCTGGCTGCGTCGCTGCGTCGTCGCGGTAGCGCTGCTACTCGCTCCTCCTGGCTCCTTGCCATCGGTCGCCCTGAGTGCGGTCGGGTTGGGGGGAGTGCGTCAGGTGGTTGAGGGGCGTGGGAGGTTCGCGGGGGGGGAAACCGATGGGAGATGCGCGTAGAGACTTCAATGCTTGTCGAGCGTTTGCTGGTTTTCGTTCGCCGCCTCGTGCCAGGGCCAGCGCCCGTTGATCTCCATCTCGATGGCGATGCTCAAGAATGTGCGGACGAGGACGACCACGCCCAGGGTGAGCGCGGCGTTGAGGGTTTCGCCGGCGAAGATGGAGCGGGCGATCTCGGCAGCGAGCAGGAGCTCCAGGGCGATGAGGAGGGTGCGGCCGACGCGGCGGCGCAGGTGGTCGTAGGTGCCCTTCCAGTCACCCTGGCGGCGGCGTTGGTGGATGGCGAGGATGAGTGCGATGGCGAGTCCCGCGGCGATGGCCAGGAGGGCGCCGGCCTCAATGGTCATGGCGAGGAGGTGCGCGGTGGTTTGCAGGCTCTCTTCCATCGCGGGGCTCCGGGTGGGGAGGGCTGTGGGGAAGCTGTGGAAAAGCTGGGGGCTGCTTGCGGTGGGTCAAGGTGCGGGGCGGGTTGCGGGCCGGCGAGCAAGCCGTGAGCGGGAGGGGGGCGGGTTATGATGTGAACCTTTTGGTGCTCGGGGTTTTGCGCAGAGCTTTGTCATCAGCGGTGCCGGTCGGTCCGGTGAGGTCGATGTGTACGGGGCGGTCGGTGCTGTGGTGGGTCGGGCCCGGGGTCTGACCCGTGCGGACGCCAAAAAAACACTCGATTCCCACACGCATGCGCTGCGAGGAGTACACCATGAACATCAACTCATTTGACCGCCTTTACCTGCACACGCTCAAAGACATCTACAACGCGGAGAAGCAGCTGGTGAAGGCGCTGCCGGAGATGCAGAAGGCCGCGTCCAGCGAGAAGTTGAAGAAGGCTTTTGAAGATCACCTCAACGAGACCAAACATCAGGTCGAGCGCATCGAGGAGATTTTTGAGTCCCTCGCGTTCTCACCGGGGGGCGTGACCTGCGAGGCGATGAAAGGGCTGATCAAGGAGGGGAAGGAGATCATCGAGGCCAGTGAGATTCCCTCGGATGTGAAGGACGCGGGGCTGATTGCGGCGGCGCAGAAGGTCGAGCACTACGAGATCGCGTCGTACGGGACGGCGATTCATTTTGCCCGCTTGCTCGGCAATGAGAGGGCCGTAGAGCTCTTGGAGGAGACGCTGGAGGAGGAGAAGAACGCCGACGCGTTGCTCAACGAGGTGGCCACCAGTCAGGTCAATGAGAAGGCGGCCAGTCGCCAGTCTGGCGAAGTGGGGCAGCAGGGCGGTGGGGGGCGTCCGTCGGCGTCTCGTTGATCGCTAGACGCGCGTCGGGAGCGTTGCGCTCCCGGCGCGGGGTGGCGTCGAACGACCGTCGAAGACGGGCCTTTGTGTCCGTCCGAGAGAGGGACAAGGTTCAGTGTTTATGCGGGTGAACGGTCGATCGTTGGTGCTGTTGAAGGCGTCGGAACTCACTCCTCGCGCGTCAACTTCAGGAAGGGCTCGCAGGCGGGCAATGGCTGGTTGGCCTCGTCGGTGATGGCCGCCTCGCAGGTTAGCTGCAGAGTGGTGTCGCCCAGGGTGGGGTAGGCGATGAGGACGAGCTGGGGCAGGTAGCCCTCCTTGTCGAGGCGCCAGCTGGAGCAATCGACGGGTTCGCCAAGAAACTCACAGCTTAAGGGGAGGGGGAGGGCGTCGGGGAAGGAGGCGACGAAGTCGCGTTCATGAAACTCCAGGTCGTGGCGCGAGATGGTCGAGGGGTGCTCGGTCCAGGTGAAGGTGTTGTTCTCACAGCGCAGGTTCTTCTCCATCAGCAGGCAGCCCTCGGGGATCTCCACCGGCTCTCCCTGGAGGTAGAGGCCGGTGACCTGGTTGGCGTTGGCCAGGCCGCGGAGCAGGCGCAGGCGAGTGGCGCACTCGGCGGGCCAGCGGGGGACGAGCTCGTCGGGGAGAAAGCAGGTGAAGAAACGGTGATTCTGCGGGCCGCTCGGGGCGTAGCCGGCAAAGGCGTTGATGCTTTCGTCGTCGCGCTCGGCGCGGAAGTGTCTAAGCCCGAGGGTGCCGGCGTCGGCGGTCACCTCTACCCGTTCGCCGCGGCGGACGGTCCAGCCTGCCTGCTGAAGGGTGCGTTCCACGCTGCCTTCCTGGCTCTCGACCATCACCGGGGTGACCTCGGCGACTTGCACGCGGGCCAGAAAGCTCAACGTGGGGCCGCAGGTGAGGATGTACGAGATGGGGTCGTCTTGCGTGAAGGTGCAGCCGGCCGGGAGTACGGGCGCCGCCGTGGTGCGGCGCTCGGTCTGGATGACAGTGCCGGTGCGCTCGATGGTGGGCGCCGGGGGGGCGTCCGGGGTGGTGGGGACGGCGGTGCAGGCCGAGAGGAGGGGCGCGAGCAGGGAGAGGAGAAGGGAGGAGGGGAGGATGTTCACTGCGGGCACTTTTCTGGCGTCGAGAGGAGTGGTGTTGGGCGATGCGTTGTGTAGCGCTAACTCGCGCGGTTTGCCAGAAGGTCGCGTGGCTCTTTGATAGAAAATCCCGCAGGCCAGCCCTGCGTGAATGACGTTGGGGCTGCGTACCAATCTGGGTCTGGATAAGACGACCGGTGAGGCGCGGCGATGAAGTTGCGGCGCCTGTAAAAAAGATGAACCCGCGCGCGAGAGGCCGGCGAAGCGCCGGCCTCTCGCCAGGGGTCAACCGGCGAAGGGATCGACGCCGCAGAATCCCAACCCTGCGGGGTCGGCGAACTTGATGCAGGTCTCACGCTCGACCGTGCACTCCGAGTCGTCGGCGCAGACCGGGCGGCAGACGTTGTCATAGTCACAATAGCCACGCGCAAAGCCGGCCTCCACCGCACACACCAGCTGCAGGCCACTGTCGGACGGGCAGTCCTCGCCGATGGCGGTGTCCGCGGCGAAGCGCTCCGGGTCATCGATGCAGATGTCGCCGTTTCCTGTGCCAAAGTCGAAGACGCAGGTTCCTGCCGCGCAGCCCTCATCAGCGCTCCAGTTGCAGGTCTCGACGCATGCCGTGCTCTGGCTGATCGGCTCTACGACGCAGACCTCGGCCTCCTCACAGCCGGCGACAGGGAGCTCTTCGACCGGCTCGCAGCCGGGCATGCCCGGCAGGCAGTCCGGGATGGTCGCGCAGTCCGGGTCGTAGGCGCCGCATTCACAGTCACAGAACTCGCCGCTGTCATAGACCTCGGCCAGGCAGGTCCACTCATCGGGGGGATAGACGCCCTGCCGGGTGAAGTCGGCAACCTCGATGCAGGTGCCGTCTTCGATGGGGGTCGATTCGCGGGTCTCCGGGTCGACGCTGACCTCAATGAGGCGCAGGTTGGTGACGGCGATGTCGAGGCGGCGGCTGAAGACGTCGGTGTTGCTGACGATCGTGCCCCGGTCGGCGAAGTAGGCCGTCGCGGCGGTGTCGCCGCGCATGAAGACACAGTGCGGACAGTTGCCGAAGTTGGCGTTGGCGGTCTCCGGGCCGAGCTCGAAGGTGCCTTCGTACGAGGCCTCCATGTAGCGCTCGAAGAGCAGGGAGAGCTTGCGCGCCTGACCCTCGACCTGCGGGCTGGCGTCGGTCCAGTACTCGATGGAGGCGCCGTCGGCGAAGTTGACCGCGAAGTTGGGGCTGGCCTCGACCTGAATGCAGTCGGCGTCGGGCGCGTCGGCGTCGGCGTCGGGCGCGTCGGCGTCGGCGTCGGATGTGTCGGTGTCAGGAGCTTCGGTGTCCGGAGCTTCGGTGTCGGGCGCACCGGTGTCGGGGTCGGGGGAGGTGTTGGGCTGAGCGTCTTCGGTGCACGCGCTTAGCGCCAACACGGCGCAAAAGATGAGGACAAACTTATACATACAGTCACCATGGGGCCGTCGAAACGGCCATTCGAGAGGTGGATTGAGCACGCGACCACGATAGCGCGACACGCTAAAGAGCGTGGCGTAGGTGCCTGGCGAGACAGGTTGCGTAGCGAATCGCAGGGGGGCGTCACAACCCGGGGTTGGGGTGCCGAGCGCCCCAGGATAACGCTGGCGGTGTCGTCAGCGAATCGCAGTAGCGCTGCTACAGCTTCATCCCTGCCTCTTTGCCAGACGTTGCCCTGGATGCGCTCGGGTTGGGGGGCGTGCGGGCAAAAGGGTATTAGGGGAGGGGACGTCAGCTGAGCTTTTCGACGAGGTCGGAGTAGGGGGTGGTGTCACCGAGGATGTCTTCGACGTAGATCATGTTGATGAGGGCCATGAGGAGGACGGCCAGGGGAGTGGCGACGGTGACGCCGACGAGGCCGAAGAGGATGCCGCCGATGACCTGGGAGATGAGGGTGAGGGCGTGGGGGAGGGAGACGAAGCGTTTCTGAACCAGGGGGGTGAGGAGGTTTCCTTCGATGGCCTGGGCGCCGAGGAAGACAAGGCCGGCCCAGAGGATGAACTCGGGGCCGAGGAGGAGGGCGACCAGGGCGGCGGGGAGGAAGGAGACGATCGAGCCGAGGATGGGGACAAAGGAGAAGAGCCCGGCGATGAGGCCGAGGGTGAAGGGCAGCGGGATGCCGAGGATCCACAGGCCGATGGCGACGAAGAGGGCGACGGCGGCCATGGCGAGCAGGCGGCCCAGGAGCCACCAGATCATCTGATGGGTGCAGACGTCGAGGATGGTCTCGGCGCGGGCGCGGTAGTGCATGGGAACCAGGCGCACCAGGCCGCGTTTGTAGATGGCGGGGTCGATGGCCAGGTAGACGCCGACGACGAAGACGAGGGCGGCGTTGGTGAGGAAGTTGAGGCCACCGGCGAAGGCGCCGCCGAGCTGTCCGATGAGCTCGTTGGTGAAGAAGCGGGCGGGGTCGATTTCGCCGAGTTCCGCGAAGATGCGGGGGCCGGCGGAGGTCTGAGCCACCCAGGTCTGAAGTTCGTTGAGGGCTTGAGGGATCATCTCGCGAATGGCCTCGACCTGGGTGGCGATGGCCGGGGCCATCAGCCAGCCGGCTCCTGTGGTGATGGCGAGCAGCGCGATGACGACGGTGAAGAGGGCCCAGATGCCCTTAAGCGGGGTGCGTTGCTGGAGGTGGTCGGTGAGCCAGCGCAGGAAGATGGAGAGGAGGATGGCCAGGAAGATGACCAGGATCAGCGTCTTCATCTCCCAGAGGAAGAGCAGGCCGATGGTGATGAAGACGATCATGGCCAGGATGCTGGCGGCGTGACGGATAAAGGGGGAGAAGCCCGAGCGGCTGCGGGTTTGCAGGGCGTTGGAGGTGTCTTCGCTCATCGTGTTTGCTCCTGTGCCGTCCTGACTTCGTGGGTTTTGTCACACGACCGGACAACGCTCCGTCTATGCGATAACGTACTCACCTCGGACCGCATCAAAACTCGGTGGGCAGCACGCGTGTTGGAGATAAAAGCGCGTGGTTGCCCCCACTTCGGACGGAGATTCAAGATGAATGAGCTGATACTCACTACTTTCGATTGGGTCCCGGAGATGCCGCGGGGCTATGTGCGAGACCTACGGGTGCGATGGGCACTGGAAGAGGCCGGGCTGCCTTATCGGGTGGAGAGCGTTCCGTTTCGCGATCGTGATGAAGAGCATTTTGCGCATCAACCTTTCGGGCAGGTGCCCTGGTTGCGGGATGGGGAGGTTTCGGTTTTTGAGAGCGGTGCGATTCTGCTGCACCTGGGTTCGTACAGTGAAGCGCTGCTGCCGACGGAGCCGCGACGACGTGTCGAGGTGATGGAGTGGGTGTTCGCCGCGCTGAACTCGGTGGAGATGGCGAGCCTGCCCTGGTCGATCTTTGTCTTCTCCGGCTTCTCGGATGCAACGCCGGAGTGGGAGCGGTTGGACGCCTTTCTGCAGGCCCGTCTGGACCATGTTGAAGCGGTGCTTGCCGAGCGCACGTGGCTGGCGGGAGCCTTTTCCATTGCGGATATCCTGATGGCGGATGTGCTGCGCCTGGTGGGGCGCTTCGATCGGCTGGAGGAGCATCCGGCGTGTCGAGCGTATGTGCAGCGGGCTTGTGAGCGGCCGGCATTTAAGAAGGCGTTGGAGGATCAGCTGGCGCATTTTGCGGCGGCGGATTGAGCTCGTCGCGGCGAGTGAGGTTTGGGGGGAGGGATGGAGGCGCGACTGGTGGTCGCGGGGGGCTTCGCGTTGCGCGGGGGGGGCGCGTGTGGCAAAAGAGAAGACATCAGTAAAAACTGAGTCTCTCCGAGGGGGAGACACCGCTGCTGGTAATCCGGAGCGCGGACGTGGGCTGCCGTCATGGGGATGGTGGGTTGCGGGCGCTGCGGGGGATGGGCGGGACGCGTCCTTTATGGAAAAGGAGCGGTGCTATGTCGGAGACCAAGTTCGACATGAAGTTGCAGGCCTGGCTGGAGCGAAGCGCGCGGCGTCTGGGGCCTGTGGCTGCCAGGGTGGAGGATTCGTACGCGCGGGAGGCGCTGGAGCTTGCTGAGAGGTTGATGCTGTCAAAGCTCGGGCCGTACCGGCTGGCCGTGGACCAGGCGCAGGAGGCGAATGAGACATCGGCTCGTGCGGCGGAGGAGGTGTCGAAGGCGCAAGTGGCGGCGGAGGATGCGTATGCTCGGCTTCATGCAGCGTCGCAGGCCCATTATTACACGGCGTTGAGCCAGGGAGGGGCTGAGAGGGAGATGCTCAAACGGCGCTTGAGTCGCGGGATGCCGCAGGCTCCCTCAGCGTTCACTGTGCTGGGGGTGGATCGTAAGCGTTCGGTGATGAGCGGGGCATTGCGTTATGCGGAGCAGACTCTGGGAGCAGATCATCCGGTGGTGGCGGAGTCGCGAGACTCGCATGAGGCGTTGAGCCAGGCGCTTGATAACGCCGACAATCACAAAGCGCGTGCGGTCAAACAAACGCAGCGACTATTCAGTTCCAGGGAGTGCGCCCGACTCGCCTACATGGCTGCACGGCAGATTGTCGAGGCGGCGTTGTCGCTGGATGGAGATGGAAGTCTGAGTCAGTTGATGCCGCCCATCAGTGATGTGTATGCGGTGCGCCAGATTGCGCGGGCGGAAGTCGATGAGGTCGAGGCGCAGGATGAGGCTGAGGTTGTGGTGGCCGAACCGATGATCGAGCCCGCGTCGCCGGGTGATGTGGTCGACGCGTGAGGCGGCCCGTTACGTCGTAGTTGCCAAGACCCCTTCGGAGAGCCGAAGGGGTTTTTTGTTGCGTGGTCATGCGGTGCAAGGGAAGGGGGGGATCCTGGGAGCGCGATGCGGAGGTTGGAGTGCCGAGTAGCGGATCTAGCTGGCGAGAATGGGAGGTCGGAGTGCCGAGTAGCGGTTCTAGCTGGCGAGAAGGGGAGGTCGGAGTGCCGAGTAGCGGTTCTAGCTGGCGAGAAGGGGAGGTCGGAGTGCCGAGTAGCGGTTCTAGCTGGCGAGAAGGGGAGGTCGGAGTGCCGAGTAGCGGTTCTAGCTGGCGAGAAGGGGAGGTCGGAGTGCCGAGTAGCGGTTCTAGCTGGCGAGAAGGGGAGGTCGGAGTGCCGAGTAGCGGTTCTAGCTGGCGAGAAGGGGAGGTCGGAGTGCCGAGTAGCAGTTCTAGCTGGCGAGAAGTTAAGTTTGGGCGGCCAAACATCATTTCTTGCTGGCAAGAATTTAAGTTTGGAAAGTGATGTTATCGGGACGGTTGGGCGGGGTTCAGCGCTCTAGATGTTTGGAGGCTTCGCGGATGCTCAGGGGGGAGAGGGTGTCGTGGTGCTGCGTCAGGAACGTGCGCACAGCGTCGGGGTTGGTGCGGGCGTATTCGCGCAGGGCCCAGCCGATGGCTTTGCGGATAAAGAAGTCCTCTTCGTCGGCCAGGTGGAGGCAATAGGCGAAGAGTTTTTGGGGATCGGTGTGGGATTTGAGGCGGTTTTGGGCGAGCAGGGCGGCGCGGCGGATCCAGAGGTTGGGGTTGAGGAGCCAGCGGTCGAGGGTGGGCCAGGTCTGGTCGGGGGATTTCTTGAGGACGGTGCCGACGAGGTGGGTGGCGATTTCGTCGGTGAAGTCCCACCACTCGCCGTCTCGGATGAGGCGTTCGTAGAGGGGGAGGCTGGCGAGGGAGATGAAGGGTTTGAAGCGTCTGGCGAGGCGGATGGCGATGTATTTTTCTTCGCGGTGGGGCAGCGCCCAGAGGGTTTCGATGAGGGCGACGTAGTCGTCGTGGGTGGCGAGGTGGATGTTGGGGGCGATGGCTTTGACGATCTGGTCGCGGGGGCCGGCCTGCACGCCGTAGAAGGGCATGGAGGTCTTCATGTAGGCGGCCATCTTTTCGGCTTTGTTGGGGTCGGCGAGTGCCTGGAGGTGTTGGGAGACGCGGTGGGCGATGGGGGAGGGGTTGAAGGTCATGGGGGGAGGGGGGAGAGGACGTGAGGTTGGGTAGGGAGGATAGGATGCGGCGCCCCCCGGCGCCGCGGTGGAGGGTTCAGGCGCGGCCTTTGAGCATGCCGTGCCAGTACATCTCGGGGAGGGCGTAGGCTTTGAGGGCGTACATGCTGTAGCGCTCTTTTGCCTGGTCGAAGGGGAAGCTTTCGACGGGGTTACCGTCGTAGTCGAACTCAGCGAGGATGAGACGACCGTAGCCGGTGACGAGGGGGCAGGAGGTGTAGCCGTGGTAGGAGGCGGTGAGGGGTTTGCCCTGCCTGTGCGCCAGGAGGTTTTGGACGAGGGTTGGGACCTGCTTGCGGACGGCGGCGCCTGTTTTGGCGGTGGGGAGGCTGCTGGCGTCGCCGGCGGAGAAGATGTCGGGGTAGCGGGTGTGTTGGAGGGAGTGTTTGTGGACGTCGACCCAGCCCTCCGCGTTGGCCAGGGGGCTTTGTTTGATGAAGTCGGGTGCGCTCTGGGGCGGGGTGATGTGGAGCATGGCGTAGGGGAGCTCCAGGGGGGCTTCACCCTTGAGGCTTTCGAAGACGGCGACTTTGTCGTCGGGGCGGACTTCGATGAGGTTACGGCCGAAGTGGGTGTGGATGTTGCGTTGTTCGACGAGTTTCTCGAGGGCCTTTTTGTATTTCTCAACGCCGAAGATGGCGCCACCGGAGGAGACGAAGTGGACGTCGATGTTGTCGCGGAGGCCGTGGCGCTGGAGGTAGTGTTCGGAGAGCCACATGATTTTCTGGGGGGCGCCGCCGCATTTGATGGGGCCAGCGGGGAAGGTGAAGAGGGCGTTTCCGCTGCGGAGGTTCTGGAGGGCTTCCCAGGTGGAGGGGACGGTGTTGTAGGCGTAGTTGGAGCAGATGCCGCCTTTGCCCATGTGGCCGTCGAGGCCTTTGATTTTGTGCCAGTCGAGCTGGAGGCCGGGGGCGACGATGAGCTGTTCGTAGGCGTAGGTGTTGCCTTCTTCGGTGGTGACGCTGTGGTTGTCGGGGTCGAAGGAGGCGGCGCGTTCCTTGAGCCAGGTGACGCCGGGGGGGATGACCTCGCTCATGGGTTTGCGGGTGTGTTCGGGGGTGAAGACGCCGCCGCCGACGAGGGTCCAGAGGGGTTGGTAGTAGTGCCAGTCGGCGGGTTCGATGATGGCGACGGGCAGGGGGGTGTCACCGGAGGCGAGGCGAGCTGCGGCGGAGATGCCGGCGGCGCCGCCGCCGATGATGAGGATGGGGAAGTGGGTGGTCATGGGGGACTCCGGTTGATGCGAGAAGGTGAACGAAGCGATCAGGAGAGCGCGGGTGCGGGATGCTCAGCGGGGGAGCTGAGCGTTGGGGGCGGGGCGCTGCAGGGCGGCGCCGAAGGCGCTGGCGAGCTGCAGGGCGAAGCCGAGCGCGAGGCGGACGTCATCGTTGCGCAGGGCACGCATGAGGTCGAAGAGACCGGCCGGTCGGGTGGTGTCGGGGGAGGTGGAGGCCAGGGCATCGAGGGCGTTGCGGGCGTTCTCCAGGGTCTGCGGGGAGAGGGCGGGGGAGTCGACGAGGGCGCGGAGCTCGGGGCTCTGGATGAGGGTGGCGAGCTTAAGGCCTGAGTGGGCCAGCGCCTCTGAGAGGGAGACGGGGTCGATGCCTTGTTCGCGAGCGCGGTTGACGAGGTCATCTGCGACGTCGACGAGCATGGCGAGGGAGGCGGGGGCCTGGGTGCCGAGGTCGACGAGTTGTTCGAGGCTGGCGAGGAGTCCGGGCTCGGTGAGGCGGAGGGTGAGGCGTGTGAGGCGTTGAAGGCGCTCGTCAACGCTGGCGCTGTGTTCCGGGGGGAGGTGGTCGTCGAGGGTGTCGACGGAGGCGGCGATGAGGTGGGGGGCCTGGTCGAGGAGGTCGGTGATACGGCCGATGGAGGCTTCGAGGCGGTCGAGGCGAGCTTCGATGCGGGCCAGGGCGTCGGTCTGAGGGGGGGAGGCCGGTGGGGCGTCGGTCATGGGGGGGCTCCTTGTACGTGCGAGCGGGGATGTGGGTGGAAACGAGGTTGTGGCGAGGGTAAGGACGAGGGGGGCGTGGTCCAGTGTGGGGCGCAAGGCCTGCGCGATCCGTGAGGGGGAGTGCTCTTGAAACGCAAAAGCCCCGACGCACCTGGGAGGTGGGTCGGGGCTTTTGTGTGTGTCTCGCGATGCCGTGTTGCTCAGGGAGCGGTGGGCGTGGCGAGGAGGTTCAGTTCAGCGGGTGATCAGGCTTCGCGGAGGATTTCGCGGCTGATGATAACGCGCTGGATCTGGGAGGTTCCTTCGTAGATCTGGAAGATTTTGGCGTCGCGGTAGAGCTTCTCGACGGGGTACTCGGTGGAGTAGCCGTAGCCGCCGTAGACCTGGACGGCGTCGCTGGCGACCTTGACGGCCATGTCGGCGGCGAAGGCTTTGGCGAAGGCGGCCTGCTTGGTGTTGCGTTCGCCCTGGTCGTGGAGCCAGGCGGATTCCCAGACGAGGTGGCGGGCGGCCTGGATGTTCATGGCCATGTCGGCGAGCATGAAGCTGACGGCCTGGTGGTGAGCGATGGGCTTGCCGAAGGTGGTGCGCTCCAGGGAGTAGGCGCGGGCGTGCTCGAAGGCAGCGCGGGCAAGGCCGACGGCAGCCGACGCCACGATGGGACGGGACTTGTCGAAGGCGCCCATGGCCTGGGCCCAGCCGCCGCCTTCTTTGCCACCGAGGACGTTTTCGGCGGGGACTTCGACGTTGTCGAAGCTGATGGAGCGGGTGTCGCTGGCTTTCTGGCCGAGGTTGATCTCTTTGCGGCCGACCTCAATGCCGGGGCTGTCGGCGTCGACGATGAAGCCGGTGAGGCCGCGGTAGCCGGCGTCCTGGTCGGTGTAGGCGAGCACGAAGTACCAGGAGGCTTTGGCGCCGTTGGTGATCCACATCTTCTGGCCGCTGATGCGGTAGACGTCGCCGTCTTTGATGGCGCGGGTTTTGACGCCCTGGACGTCGCTGCCGGCGCCGGGTTCGGTGACGCAGTAGGCGGCCATGTGGGGGGTGCCGTCGTCTTTGAGGCTATCGACGAGCATGCCGAGGTACTTCTTCTTTTGTTCTTCGGTGCCGAACATGATCAGCGGGGCGGTGGCGAGCTGGTTGGCTTCCATGGCGGTGCCGATGCCGGTGCAGCCCCAGGCCATCTCTTCGGAGAGGATGCAGGCTTCGAGGGCGCCGAGGCCGAGGCCGCCGTATTCGGCGGGGACCATGGTGTTGAGCAGGCCGAGTTCCCAGGCTTTGGTGAGGATTTCCCAGGGGTATTCGCCGGTCTTGTCGTGGTGTTCGGAGGCGGGGCGGATGACATCGCGGGCGAAGTCGCGCGCGGTCTTCTGGTACATCTTCTGGTCGTCGCTTAAGCCGTAGCCGATCATGTTCGCTCCTTGGAGGGGGTATGAATGGTCATTCAGTAGGCGGCGTAAGGTTCGGATAAAGGCGTCGAGAAGTAAAGGGGCGGGTGGTGGAAAGGCAAGAGGGGGGAGGGCGTTGGCGTTTGGGTATAAAAAAGCCCACCGGGGGCGGTGGGCTTGCGTGGCGAGGTTGTGTGGCGGGCTCAGGGGATGAGGTCGAGGCAGGATGAGGCGTAGAGCATATTCGCGGCGTCGTTGAGCCAGTCTGAGACCCCGGCAGGAGCATCCTCTTCAGCGGCGGCGATGGTGGCGGCGCGCTGGTCTTCGCATAGTGAGAAGGCCTCGTCGTTGGCGGCGTTGCACTCGGTGGCCTGGCGTGCGGACTCCATACAGACGGCCTCATCATCCAGGGCGTCGAGGCCTGTCAGGAGGAGGGTGCGCAGGGGGGCGACGAGGTCGTCTTCCGGGTTGATGTAGACCTCCAGCTCTTCGTTGAAGCAGGCCTCCATGGTTTCGACGAAGTCGTCGGGGAGGGGCTCGTGTTCGTCCAGGCACTCCTGCGTAGAACTATAACCAAACTCCTCCGGGTAGCAGCGGCAGTTGTAATCACGCTCGCCGGATACTGTGAACTGAAGGCGAGCGAAGAACTCGGCGAAGAGCTCGTCGGTGGAGGGGGAGGTGGTGTCGTCACCGGCGTCGGGGAGGTTGACGTCATCATTGCCGGTCGGGGTTCCGCGACGTTCCGAGGAGCCGCAGCCGAGGCTGAGGGTGGTGGCGACGAGGGCGAGTAGTACGAGATGGATGTAGCGTTGGGGCATTTCAGCGGTCCCGTGTGATGGTTATCAATGTCAAAAGGCGCGCAGATGCGCCCGATGGCAGCGAGGCCCATGGTGAGAGAAGTCGCCGCCGAAGTCACGGGTCGGGGGGGGAGTTTCAGATGCTTTCAGAGGGAGTCAGTAGCAGCCGGCGTTGGAGGCGGCCTTATCGAAGCTCTGGAACCAGCGGACGCTGGCGTCGTCGGCGGGTTCGGCTTCGAGCTCGGCGACGAGGAGGGCGCGGCAGTTGGACTGGCGGTTGAACTCGGCGTCGGAGCAGTTGTTGGCGTCGAGGTTCAGGCAGCGCTGGTAGGAGGCGGAGGCGCGCTTGTAGCGGCTGGCGAAGTCGCGCACGCCGTGGGGGGCAGGGGGGAGGTTGAGGACGACGTCGTAGGTGCATTCAAAGAGGTTCTGGCGGTCGGCGTCGCTGATGGAGGTGCGATCCATGCATTGCTGCGGGGAGGCGTAGCCGTCTTCTTCGAAGTAGCAGGCGCAGGCGAAGGCGTCGGCGTCGGCTTCGATGAGGAGGAGGTGGGTGAAGGCGGTGGCGAAGTCGCTGGCGAGTTGGGGGGAGTTGCCGGGGGCGCCGCCGCGGGAGAGGGGGGAGTAGGCGCTGCAGCCTGCGAGGAGGCAGGCTGCAGCGAGGGTGATGATGGGGAAGCGGGTCATGGAGCTCATCGGGTGCGTTGGTGATTAGAGGTCGCCGTCGGGAGTCACGTCGCCGCCCGTGGAGGGAGGGGTCGGGTTGCCGCCGTCGCCGGGACCGAAGCTGAAGCAGCCGGCCTCTTCGACGGCCTGTTCGAACTGGTCGATCCAGTCCTGGTCACCTTCTGCGGGCTCGAAGTCCTCGAGTGCGGTGTCTCGGTCGGCTTCGCAGGTTTCGATGGCGGCTCCGATCGTTTCGAGGTCGTCGGGGCAGGAAGAGGTGTCGATGGCGGCGATGCAGGTGTCGAAGGTGTTGGAGGCGACGAGCGCATCGTTGATGACGCGTTGGAGGGAGGCAGGCGGGGTGGGGAGGTCGGTCATCGCCTGGGCGAAGCACTCGGTTAAGGCGTCCTCAAAGACAAGCTCGTCGATGTTGTCTTCGAGGCATTGCTCAACGCTGTTGTAGCCCTCGGCTTCAAAGGCGCATTCACAGGCAAGGGTGTGGACGCTGTTGTCGTTGCGGGCTTCGGTGCCCATGAGTTGGGCGAGGGCGGAGGCAAAGCCCGAGGCGCCGCCGCGGTCGGGGTCTTCGCCTTCGATCTGTGTGGGGCCGTCGTAGCCGGTGGCGGAGGCGCGGCGCTCGGAGGAGCCGCAGGCGGCGGTGAGGGCGAAGGTGACGATGAGGCAAAGCGTGGCGAGGGTTCGATGCGACATGGCTCTGGCTCCGGGAGTGGGTTCGAGGGATGGGGATGCGTGCTGATGGAGGGAATGGTGCCGTGATGTGCGATGAGGTTCAAGGGAGAAGGGAGCGGGAGGAGGGGAGTTGAGGACAAGAACGCAAAAAGCCGCCCGGGTGCCGGGCGGCTTTTTGTGAGTCAGGCTGTCGGGCGCGGGATGCGCCGGGGAGCCTTATTCGGCGGGAGCCGGGAAGAGATCGTCGTAGCAGCCGGCATCTCCGACGGCGACGGTGAAGGTTTCGTTGTACCAGGTGAAGCCAGGCTCGGCGGTGCAGGCTTCGAAGGAGGTCTGGAAGGTGGTGGCGCAAGCTTCGAGGGCGGCGTCGTTGTCTTCGGAGCAGACAGTGGTGTCGATGGCGTCGAGGCAGGTCACGAACTCATCGGTCGCGGCGGTGTCGCAGGTGGTGTAGCTCTCCAGGCCGGCAGCCGGGGCGGTGATGTCGGCGGTGGCGGCGGTGGCGCAGGTCTCAAACGCGTCGAGGGCCTCTTCGGTGATGACGAGGTCGGTCAGGCAGGCTTCGGCGCTTTCGTAGCCGGAGTCGGCGAAGGCGCAGTTGCACTCGCTCTCGTTGTAGGTGTTGTCGATGGCGCCGTAGAGGGCGACTTCGGTGGCGATGACGGCGGCAACGTCTTCCTGGTCGGCGGGCACATCGTCCCCACCAGCGTCGGAGTCGTCGCCGGCGTCGGTGTCGTCGCCAGCGTCGGTGTCGTCGCCCGCGTCAGCTTCGGTGTTGGGGTCTTCGTCGGCCTCGGAGCCGCAGGCGCTGAAGGTGCCGGTGGCGAGGAAGATGGCGAGGAGGAGGGTGAGGAGCTTGTTCATTGCAGTACCTTTCGTGGTGATGTCAGGGTGAATCCAAAAGAGGGGAGGGGTTTTAGCAGTGATTTCAAGGACGTCAAGGGTGACGCGGCGCGTCGATGATCGGGGTTTGCCGACGCGGAGGTGATTGGGTACACCAGCGGCAGAAGAATGATGGGCGAGAAAGGAGCTTGATGAAGCGCTTATTTGAGGCCTTTGAAAAGGCTGGGAAGGAACTGTTTCTGGTGGGTGGGGCGGTGCGCGATGTGGCGCTGGGGATACCTATCGATGAGTTGGACGACCTGGATTTTTGTACGAACGCGTTGCCGGAGGAGTCTCTGGCGATCATCAAGGGGGCGAACCTGCCTTATTATGAGGTGGGCAAGGAGTTCGGGACGATCGGGGCGGTGCTGAGGGGGCCGGAGGAGAAGGGGTATCCGAAGGATTGTCAGGTCACGACCTACCGCTCGGCGGAGTATTACCGGCGGGGAAGTCGGCATCCGGTGGTGACGTACGGGGATACGATCGACCAGGATCTGGGGCGGCGAGATTTTTCGATCAACTCGATGGCGATGAACGCCGAGGGAGATTTCATTGACCCGTACGGGGGGCTTGATGATTTGCAGAAAGGGGTGATGCGGGTGGTGGGGGACCCGTGGGAGACGCTGGCCGAGGACCCGCTGCGGATCTTGAGGGCAGCGAGGTTTCAGAGCCGGCTGGGATTTACGATTGACGCGGAGTTGAGGCAGGCGTCGGCCGACCGGGCGCATTGCATTGAGGACATCAGCCGGGAGCGCTGGCTTCAGGAGATGACGAAGATGCTGCACGGTCCGTACATCCATCAGGCGATGGCGTTTCTGGAGGAGGTGGGGCTCTTGCAGATCATTTTGCCGGAGGTGGCGGGGCTGCGCGGTTTTCATGCGTCGAGCCCGGTGCATCATAAGGATCTGTGGGAGCATACGCTGCAGGTGATCACGCAGTGCCCGCAGTCCGATGCGTTGAAGTGGGCGGGGCTGATGCATGATGTGGGCAAGCAGTGGACGCGGGAGGTTGATGAGGGGGAGGGGCGAGTCAGCTTCTATGGCCATGAGGATGCGGGGGCGAACGCTTTTGATGAGGTGGCCGAGCGCTTCAAGATGGATAAGGCCACCGCGAAAGAGGTGCGTCATATCATCGCGTTGCACGGGCGGATTCCGCAGTACAGCGGGGAGTGGACCGACCCGGCGGTGCGGCGGCTGGTGCGGGAGCTCGACCCTTATGTGGAGAGCATGCTGGATTTTGCGCGGGCGGATCTGACGACGGCGTCGATGGCGAAGCGGGAGGCGGCGCTGGAGCGGGTGGAGGAGCTTGCGGGGAGGATTGAGGCGTTGGAGCAGGCGCAGTCGTTGCGGCCGGAGCTACCGAAAGGCATCGGGCGCATCTTGATGGACGCGTTCGGGCTGAAACCATCGCCTGTGGTGGGGCTGTTGAAGAGCGCTCTGGAAGAGCGTATCGTTGAGGGCCTTCTGGAGAGCGGCCGCGAGGCCGATTATTACGTGGAGAGTTTGCGCCGGAATCCGCCCGCGGATGTGCCGGAGCTGGCTTAAGAACTTCATACATGGAGTGAGCGCGCCCGGAATTATGTGTGGCGCGCTCGCCCTGGATCAGGATAGCGCGATGGGAGAGAAGACGATGAGCCTGAAGACACGCTGGGTGCGCCGCGCCACGCTATGGAGCACGGCCCTTGTGGTGATGGGCTGTGACGGTGGTTGCGATATGGAGGGGTTTGCGGAGGTTCCCTACCCCGAGGAGCATATCGATAAGACGGTGCCGGTGAGCGCGGAGGTGCGCCTGAGCAGTCACGGGCTCTCGTTTATGGCCAGTGAGGTTCCGAACCTGATCGGGGCGGTGCAGGAGGGGGGATTAAGTTTTTGCGTGCCGCCGAGTGATACGGGTGACTTCCAGGTCTGCCATGAAGAGAGTCAGTGCGACGATGGGAGCGTGGGCTGTCAGCTGGATCTGAGCGTTGAACATGCTTCACTCTCTCCGCGGCCGCCGAGTGGGTTGGATGCAAGCGTGACGGTGGGCAATGTCGCGTTCACGCTGCCGGTGGAGGGGGACTTGCCGGTCATTGGTGATTTTAGTTGCTGGCTGGATGTCTATCGTGTGGGAGGCTCGCGAGGGGACGCGGCGCAGATTCCGGCGCGGATTCCAGTGGGGTTTGCGGTCGATGAGCTCAGCCCTTTCAATGACTTACGCGTGGATGTCGGCGAGATTGAGGCCAACGTTAACGGCGTCTACTACGCAGCGCGGGGGCGAGAGTCGAGTAACTTCAAGTGTTCGGGGCTGGTGTCTCTGGCGGCGTCGGTGCTGGACACTACGATCAAGCGTTTGATCAGCGACCAGCTCAACGCGGCGGTGCAGGAGGCGGTGACCGGGCAGGTCTGCCAGGTGTGTGGGGATGGCGAGCCGGCGTGTGGCGCGGGCGCGTCCTGTGGGGAGGTCTCGGGAACGCAGGTGTGCGTGTATGACGCCAACCAGAAGTGCGTGCCGCGGATGCTGGGAATGGAAGGGGCGATTGAGCTGGGGGCGCTGATTGGTGAGTTCTCCAGTGGTGATATTGCCGACATCTTTATGACGGGGCGACTTGCGGACCGGGCGGTGGCCGATACGGGGCTTTCGCTCGCGGCGCGGGCGGGTTTTCAGCCGGAGACCTATGAGACATGTGTGCCGGTCGATCCGACCACGCGTCCTTCTCTGGCGCCAATTACGCCTTCGCCGACGATCAACAGTGATGTGAAGCCGGATGGGACGCCCTTTATGTTTGGTCTGGCGTTGAGCCAGCGGGCGTTGCAGCACCTCTTCTGGTCGGTGTGGTCGAGCGGCGGGCTGTGTGCGTCGGTGGGCTCGGCGCAGGTGGATATGCTCTCGACGGGGACGATTGCGGGGCTTGTGCCTTCGCTGAGTGTGTTCTCGACGCGGGATGCGCCGATGCGCATTCAGCTTGCGCCGCAGCAGGCGCCGGAGGTGGTGCTGGGGGCCAACGTGGTGCGCACTGAGGGTGGGGACCGTGTGGTGGAAGAGGGGCTGCTGACCCTGGATTGGAAGGATGTGGACCTGCATATGTATGGCTTTGTGCAGGAGCGCGATACGCGCCTGTTTACGCTGCGCACCGATATTGAGCTTCCGATCGCGGTGACGATTGACGACCAGGGCCAGCTCTTCGCGGTGCTGGGCGATATTGAAGGCGCCCTGAAGAATATCCGCGTGCTCAACGATGAGCTTCTGGAGGGTGATGCGCAGGCGCTGATCGATCTTTTGCCGACGTTGATGGGCTTTGCGCTGCCGGCGCTGACCGAGGCGCTGGCCGATCCGATCGATCTTCCGGAGTTTGTGGGCTACCGCCTGTTGCTGGATGACGACGACATTACCGGCATCGACAATAACGAATACCTGGGCCTGTTTGCGGACCTGGAGTTTGTGGGAAGCGAACCGTCGGCCGGGTTGATGTCGGTGGTGGGCTCGGACGTTTTGAAGAGCAAGGTGTTGGTGACGCAGGAGGAAGGCAACGCTCCGCAGGTTCGGTTGGAGCTCGATGTGCAGGCGACCGAGAGCGGCATGCCGGTGGCTGGTGACGTGTATGAGTACGCGTACCGTCTCAACGGTGGGGTGTGGCAGCTTGCGGGAGTGGGGCCGAACCTTGTGATCACCGACCCGATGCTGCGCCTGGAGGGAGATCATAAGGTGGAGCTGCGGGCCCGCGCGATGCGCGAGGGCGCACGCTGGCAGTCGGTGCCGACGGAGCATCGCGTCAGCGTTCATTACAGTGCGCCGAAGCTGAAGTTGGCCTGGGGTGAGCGCGCGGCGCTTGTGCAGGTGGACTCGGCGAGTGCGTTGCAGGCGCTGGAGATGCGCGTGCGCTGGCTCAATGCGCGTGGCGAGGGTGCGTGGAGCGCCTGGGGCCCTGTGCGTGAGATCGCTGAGGTGGAAGGCCACGAAGCGCTGGAGGTTGAGGTGCGTGATGAGGTCGGGCGTAGCACGCGGTCGACGCTCGCTGCCCGAGGTCAGGCGTTGGGTCAGGATGACGGTGGCGAAGGCGACGATGGCTGCGCGACGACGTCGGGCAGCGGTGGTCCCGGAGCGTTGCTCTTGATGGTGGGGCTGCTTGTGCTGGCGCGGCTGCGTCGGCGAGTGGCCGGGGCGGTTGCCGTGGTGGCGCTGCTCGGGCTTACGGTCGGGTGCAGCGATGACGCGGGGCAGGCCTGCGCGAGTGAGTGCGCGGGCAATGAGTCGTGCGTCGAAGGGGCGTGTGTGCCGCTGAGCTGCGAGAGCAGCGCGGATTGCCCGGAAGGCTATTGTGAAGGCGGGCAGTGCCTGGCCGGTTGTTCGGAGCCTGCGGATTGCTCGCAGGAGTGTGGCGTCGGTGAGTTTGCGACCTGCGGTGAGGGCAACCAGTGCGTGTGCGAGAGTTTCTGTGCGGAAGGTTGTGGTGAGTCGCAGTATTGCTGCCAGCAGACCAACAGCTGCACGGAGTTTCCGAACTGGTGTGCCGATGTGACCTGTGAGCCGGGTTACGCGCCGGAAGTCACCAACATGGGCAGCTCCGATCCGGTGGCCTGTGAGGTGACCGGCGGGAGCTGTGAGTGTGTGAAGTTGCCGCCGATTCCCGTCGGGTATTTTGGCGGGTACACCTCGATGGATAGCCAGGGCGATCTGGTGGCAGCGAGCGCGTTCAACCTTCGCTATCAGGACTTGATGGTGGGTGTGGCGCGTGGCGGGCTGGATCTGGAGTGGATGTTTGTGGACGGCGTTCCCACCCGCGGTCGTATTCGCGGTGATGTGGATGGTCCGCGTGGCGGTCGCACCGACGGTGGAGACCGGGTGGGGACGCATACCGCGCTGGCGATCGATGAGGATGAGGTGGTGCACGTCTTCTACCGCGATGAAGATGCGCAGGTGTTGAAGTATGCGCGCGGTGTGGAGTCGGCGGGGAGCTGGGAGTTTGAGACCAGCGTGCTTGACGAGAGCGGTGATGCGGGTCTGTCGACGGCGGTGCTTCGGGAGGGGAATGTGCTGCACCTCTTCTATGTGGCGCGCACCGAGGAGGGAGGCTCGGAGCTTCGTTATCGCGAAGTTCCGGCTGACGGCGCGTTGGATGCGCTGGTCGACGTGACGCCGCAGGTGCTTCACCAGGGAGTGAGTGCGCCGGTGGAGGGGCTGGAGGCGCATCCGCCGGTGGTGGCGTTGCATGTGCAGCCGCGTCAGATCGGCGATCGCATCTTCTTGAGCTTCTTCGATAGCGTGGCCGGGCGCGCGTCGTGGATGTGGCGCGATGCCCAGGGGCAGTGGGGCGGCGTGCAGCAGCATGGCGAGGCGACCGGGGTGTATACGAGCCTTGTGCCCGACGAGGCTGACCAGGTGCACGCGGCCTATATGAAGGTCGACCAGATGGCGCTGGCGTACCGTGCGCCGGGCGGTGCGGAGGAGCTTGTGGTCGACGGGATTCGCGACACGGTGGGCGGCTGGACCGATGCGCCGATCGGCGATGACGTGACGATCTTCCGGGCGGAGGATGGGAGCGTGCGGCTCTTCTTCCAGGATGCGACGAACCACCGGTTGATGACGGCGACGCGCGCGGCCGCCGGCGGCTGGGATGTGGAGACGCTGGCAGGGAGTCTGGAGTCGGGGACGGCGGCGCACGGGTTCTTTACCCGGGCGATGGTCTGGCCGGAGGGCGGCTGGCTGGTGGCCGATATGAAGATCGACACCCAGGTGGACCCGGCGGTCGGCGAGGTTGTGCTGCGCGTGGTGCAGTGATCGATAGCCTAAAACGCGTGGCCTCGGCCTGAGCGGAACACAACGATCGGGCAAGGTGCGTGTTGACGCCGGCGTCTCAAAAGGGCGCCGGCGTTGGTGCATCCGGGGGCAGGTCGCGCTATGGTGGGGGAAGAGGCCAGGGATTCGGCAGACGACGTCACAGGTAGGCGATGCAGAGCAGTCAGGTGTTTGGGAAGTTCGGGTGGGGCGCGATGGTGGCGCTCCTGTTGGTGATCGGAGCGCAGCATCACGCCAGCGCGCAGGGGCGCGAGCTCTCGACGGCGGATCGTGTAGCGATGTTGTACGCGCCGCAGCTCAACTTTACGCGAAACGGCGACCCGCTGATTCGGCTGGGGATCTTGGAGGGGGAGGAGCAGGTTGAGTTCACCCCGAGTGAGCCGATACGCGTGATGCCGCAGGGGCCGGGGGGGCCGGAGATCGATCTTCCGGGGGATACGACGTACACCGTGACGATGAGCAACGGGAGGGCGGGGCGCTACAAGCACTGGGTGGTGGTGGACCGGGTGGCCGTGGACCAGCGCGAGCGGGTCGATGGCGTTCTGGGGCAGTGGGAGGGCCGCGGGATGATGCCGCGTACCTTTGAGGTGGGTGGGCTTTTTGCGGTGCGCGGGAAAGTGTTTGATTCGCGGGTGATCCTGGTGTGTGTGGGCGGGGCGAACACCTTTGAGGAGGCGCAGTCGTTGCGGCGTCGGCTGGAGGCGCAGTTCGGCATCAACGGCAGCGTACACAGTGAGCGCCTCGAGTTTCCGGGGGGCACGTTAACGTTGAGTGCGCGGGGGCTCGATGTGAGCATCCGCCATGATGATGTGCTCTGGGTGAGCGCGCGGCGGGGGCGCGAGGAGTCGATTCGCTACACGGTGCCGGGGATTAAGAAGTCGTATAACGCCGGGGCGGAGACCCGACGTTATACCGGGGAGCTGATCTTTGCGTCGGATAAGAACGGCAAGGTCGCGGTGATCAACAACCTGGGGGCGGAGCGGGTGCTCAAGGGTACGGTGCCCTCGGAGATTTATGCGTCGGCGCCCCAGGGGGCTTTGAGGGCGCAGGCGATCGCGGCGCGAAATAATATCTTCGCCGCGATCGGCGTTCGCAATCTCGCAGACCCCTACATGCTGCGCGCCGATGTGTACGACCAGGTGTACGGGGGCATTGATAACGAGGATCCGCGCACCAATGAGGCCGTCGACGCCACGCATGGCGAGGTGATGCTGGCGGGAAATCGCATCGTCGATGCGGTGTACAGCTCCAACGCCGCAGGCTTCACCGAGAATAATGAGACAGTCTGGGATGCCGAGCCCTGGCCGCACCTTCGGGGGCGCCCGGATGCGCCGGCGGGCGATGTGCCGGAGGCGTTTAAGGACGGGATCACTGAGGAGAATATCGAAGCCTTCCTGGCCAGCGATTTTCCCGCCTATAGCAAAACCGCACCGGTCAGCAGCGCTCGCCTCTACCGTTGGACGCGTGAGGTGGAGGCCTCCCAGGCGCAGAGTTGGCTTGCGGAGCGGGGGGAGGATATCGGCCGGATTCGGCACGCCGAGGTGATCAGCCGCGGGGTGAGCGGACGCGTGATTCGCCTGCGCCTGCAGGGGGAGCGCGGGGAGGCGGTGGTGGAGCGCGAGCTCAACGTGCGCCGGCTCTTCGGCGGGCTTCGCAGCGGGCTCTTTGTGATGGAGATGGAGAAAGGGCGCGACGGGTTTGTGCGTACCTTCAGCTTCCGCGGTGGCGGGTTTGGCCACGGCGTGGGCATGTGCCAGACCGGGGCTATTGGGATGGCGTCGCAGGGCAAGACGCATCGCGAGATTCTGACCCATTATTACCGCGGCATCGACGTGACCAAATTGTACTAAACGCGTCGGCGGGAGGTTGCCGGCACGTAGGGGGGATGTGGGGTTGAACCGGGCGCTCCGGGGCGGTAGAGAGGAATGGGCGCCGGTGTTCAAGGGTTCGTGAACACAGCGAGGCCAGAAGGCCTCGCGAGACGCTCCTGGAGCAACTATGGCGACACGAGAAGAACTTCTGGCGCAGGGCTTTGAAGAGGTCTGCGGCCTGGATGAGGTGGGCAAGGTGCTGCCGTCGCGTTTTAAGGTTGGCGACCGCGCGGTGCTGCTGTGCATGGATGGCGAGCGGGTGAGGGCGGTCGATGAGATCTGCCCGCATAAGTCGCGCTCGATGGCCTACGGGGTGATCTTCGATGGGAAGATCATCTGCCCTCACCATCAGTACGCGTTTGATCTGGAGACGGGGCGCTGCGATCACCGCTCGGCGCCTGTGCATGTCTATGAAGTGGTGGTGGAAGAGGAGCGAGTGTGGGTGCGCCCTTAAAGGTGCGCCAGGTGAGCGACCATTTAATGAGCGACGCGACCGATTAACGGCGATGGCAACCATTCGTCGATTCTGGTTTGCCCTGGACGGGGGTGGCGTCGAAGGTTCATCGGTCAGCGATCCGCAGGGTGCTGTGGATGACCCTCAGATGACTTTTTTATGGGAGCGAGCGATGTTGGAGACTCGCAAAGCGCAACGTGAAGATCGAGTGAGTAATCACGAAGATAAGGACCGGCCGAGCAGCCGTATCGGGGGATTTTACCGGATGAGCACCCGTGAGCGGGTGGATCTGCTGGTGGAGCGCGGGGTGATCGACGCGCAGGACGCCGCGCTCCTGCGCAGTCATGGCGGTGGCCTCGACGCGCAGATGGCCAATCAGATGGTGGAGAACGCCATCGGGGTGCTGGAGCTGCCGCTGGGGCTGGGGCTGAATTTTAAGGTCAACGGTCGTGACTACCTGGTGCCGATGGCGGTGGAAGAGCCGAGCATCATCGCAGCGGTGAGCCACGTGGCCAAGATCGCGCGGGGCAGCGGCGGGTTTGAAGCGCGCGCCGAGGGCAACGTGATGATCGGCCAGGTGCAGGTGGTCGGCTGTGAGGATTGGGATAAGGCACGCGAGGCCATTGAGGCGCAGCGCGACGAGCTCATCGCCTCGGCCAACGCCCTGCAACCCAATATGGTCGAGCGCGGCGGTGGGGTCACCGGGCTGGAGGTTCGGTTGATCGATGAGGGCAACTACCAGCGGATGCTGGTGGTGCATCTCTTCATCGACTGCTGCGACGCGATGGGTGCCAACGCAATCAACTCGGTGGCCGAGGGCATGGCCCCGCGCATCGAAGAGCTCACCGGCGGGCGCGTCTTTTTGCGTATCCTGAGCAACCTGGCGGATCGGCGCAAAGTGCGCGCGACCTGTCGCATTCCTTTTAGAGACCTGGCGTGGAAGTCGTTCAGCGGCAAAGAGGTCGCCGAGGGCATCGTGCTGGCCAGTGAGTTTGCCGAGGTCGATCCCTACCGGGCGGCGACGCATAACAAAGGCATCATGAACGGCATCGGCGCGGTGTGCATCGCGACCGGTAACGACTGGCGCGCGCTGGAGGCCGGCGCGCATGCCTACTGCGCGCGCGACGGGCGCTACCGCCCGATGGCCATCTGGCGCATTGAGGGGGAGACCCTGGTGGGGATCCTGGAGATTCCCATTCAGGTCGGCACCGTCGGTGGTCCGATTCGTCTGCACCCGACCGTGCAGTTGGCGCATAAGATCCTGCGCATCGAGTCGGCCGCGGAGCTTGCGGAAGTGATGGGCGCGGTGGGGCTGGCGCAGAATATGGGGGCGCTCAAGGCGCTGGCGACCGAGGGGATTCAGCGGGGGCATATGTCGCTGCATGCGCGCAGCGTGGCGGCGACCGCCGGTGCCAAACCCGAGGAGCTGGACCGTGTGGTGGAGCGCCTGATCGAAGACGGTGAGATCAAGGTGCATCGCGCTCGCGAGATTCTGCTGGCGATGCGGGCCTCCGGGGAGCTTGAGGCTGCGGGCTGATAGCGCCCGCTGAGGAGAATCGCTGACAAGAAGCCGCCCGCGCGAAGCGCGGGCGGCTCTTTTTTTCTGGCGAGCACGCGATAGAGTGGGGCGCGTTGATGGAATGATGATGTGTTGAGCCCGGGAGCAACGCGATGCGAGCGATCTTCGATGAGCTGATTCTGCACGCCAACCGCGACTATTACCGCCAGCAGGCCGAGGCGGTGGGGTTGGGGGAGGCGGTGAAGTTTTTTGCATACACCGGCCCCGAGGTGCAGCTGCACGTGGCGGTCGCCGGGCCTGAGGACGGGCCGGTGGTCTTTTTGCTGCACGGGTTTCCGGACTCCTGGATGGGATGGGCGCGGCAGATCGAGGCGCTGGTCGAAGCCGGCTACCGGGTGATTGTGCCCAATCAGCGCGGTTATGATCGCAGTGACAAGCCCGAGCGCGTGGATGACTACCGTCTGGCGGCGCTGGGCGAGGATGTGCTGGGCATCATGGATGCGCTGAAGATCGAGCGGGCGCAGGTCGTAGGCCATGACTGGGGTGGGGCGCTGACCTGGTGGCTTGCGGCGCATAGACCTGATCGTTTCACGTCGGCGGCGGTGCTCAACTGCCCACCGGTGAAGGTGCTGGCGAAGGCGCTCTGGTCCAACCCCAACCAGTTCTGGCGGAGCTGGTATGTGATGCTCTTTCAGGTGCCCGGGCTGGCCGAGAAGATGCTCTCGGCGCGAGACTTCGGGGCGCTTCGGGGCGCGATGGTGGGTGAGGCAACGAAGGGGGCGTTTCGACGCGAGGAGATCGCGCGTTACATGGAAGCCTGGGCGCAGCCGCAAGCCCTGCGCGGGATGCTCTCGTGGTATCGGGCGGCGCGCTACAGCCTTCGCGAGCCGGAGGCGCCGCTTATCGAACTTCCGATGCGCGTGATCTGGGGTACGGCGGATAGCGCGCTTCACACCAGCCTGATCGCGCCTTCGGTGGCGCGTTGTGCCGCTGCGAATGTGCATCGCATTGAGGGCGCAAGCCACTGGGTACAGCGCGACGCAGCCGACGAGGTCAATGCGCTTTTGCTCGCGCACCTCGACGCGCATCGCTCGTGATGTGCGGGCCGGACGTTGTCTAAGTTGCTGGTTTTATTGGGCTATTGCTTCGCCGCGATCGACTCGCCAAGCGCAATCAGGGGCCGCCAGTTGCGGCAATGGTCCAGCCCGCAGCTCAACGCGAAGGCATACGCGCGCTCGGTGGAGCGGAAGACCAGCGTGCGAATTCCGGCGCGCTCCGAGGTGAAGGCGCCTTCGGGGAGCGCGCTCTGCGGGGCGTCGGCCACATTGAGGAACTGCTCACGCAGTGAGGCGACGCGCTCTTCGGCGGCCTCAGGGGTCTCGGTGGACCAGGCCTGAAGTGCGAGGCCAAAGGCGCCGCCTTCGCTCGGGGTGTAGCGCACCGCGTTGTAGGTGGAACTGACGCGCTGGCCCGGAAAAGGCGCCTCATCCAGGGGCGTATTGGGGATGAATTCCTGCGCGTCGGCGCGCGAGAGGAAGGTGCCCAGCGAGAGAGGGGGCATCGCCGCGATGGTGCCGCGCTTGGTAGAGGTCGCGACATGTTCCTGAGCAGGCTCGGCGCTCTCGAAGTCCAGGGCTACGTCGTCTTCGCCGGCTTCGGTTGCTGCCGTGGTGACGTCGGGGCCGGAGTCGCCCTCCGGCGCTTCATTGGCTTCATCGGCGCACGCCGTCAGCGTGGCGAAGGCGCAGAAGACCAGAAGAAAACGCGAGCGTGAGAGCAGAGCAGAGAAGATCATGGGGAGGAGGCCGAGGGGGTCAGGTTGTAGCGGTGATGCGCCTCCAGCCGGAGCGCTTCGAGGTCGCGCTGGAGCCTATCGCAAAAGCGCGTTGCAGCAAGGGAAAATTCCCGGAGCCACGCGGCCAGCGGGTCGGTGAAGCGCTGGTCCACTCGGGGAAGGAGCGCGCGCAGCTTTTCGCGTCGCCCGGCGACATCTTCGGCGGGGAGGGCGAGGAGCTCTTCAAAGGCTGCGGCGCTGGCGGCACGAAGTTGGCCCTGGGCACGGGCGCGCCACTGGCCAAAGACGCGGTCACGCAGTGCGCTTTTGAGCGCGCGGGAGGCGTCGAAGAAGCCGTCGAGGCGCCGGCGTAGCGCGCGGGCCTCGTTGAGATTCAGGGCGCCGAGCATCGGGCTGATCTCGGCGGCGAGTGTGGTTTCGAGGGCTTCGATGTCCAGGAGGACGCGTTGCATGGCGCGATCGAGGAGGTCGTCGACGCGGCGGGCAAAGAGCTCGACGATGAAGTCGCGATCTTCCTCGTCGAGGCGCTGGCGAGTGAAGAGGCGGCCGCGGGGGCGGAGCGCCTCGCTGATCTCGCGCTCCACGCCGATGACCACGAAGTCGAGCTGGTCGATGAGGGCCTCGGCCTCCGAGGCGGCCCGGGGCGCCGGCGCTGGCGATTGCCGATCGAGGTGTTCTTTGAGGCGCACGAGGGTGGCGACGTGCTCGGCGTAGCCCTGGTCGAGCTGGTCGTGAAGGGCCTGAAGATCGTATAGCCACTGGTCCAGCGCGCTTTTCGCCGCGGCGACTTTGATCTGGGTGGATCGTTGAATGAGGCGACGATCGATGGTGTCGAGCAGCGCCTCAAATGCCTCGGGTGTGGGGGAATCCTGGCGGCGTGCGTTAAGGGCTTCGAGCGCCGAGATGGCGAAGATGTTGGCGCTGGTCGGGCCGACGTGCTCTTCAATATGGGCGATGATCGCGTCGATGGCCTCCTGGCGCTCCTCGGCGTCGCCGAGGCGGTCGACCTTGTTGAGGACGATGAGCAGGCGCTCGTCGGCGCGGGGGATCGCGTCGAGGCGGTCGAACTCGGTATCGGAGAGGGCCTGGTTGGCGTCGAGGAGCCAGATGATGGCTTCGGCGCGCTCCAGAGCCTGCTCGGCGAGGGCTTCGTGGCGCGGGTCCAGCGCGTTGAAGCCGGGCGTGTCCCAGAAGTTGATCGAGCGGAGCTGGGGGTGGGGGTAGCTATAGTCGAGGCGCGCGATGGCCTCGGGCTCTTCGCGCATGTGCTGGCGAGCGCCGGCGAAGTCGACGTCGAGCTGGCGGCCGTCTTCGTAGACGACGCGGGCGCCGGCGCGCGGGCCATATCCCATGATGCAGGCGTGCGCGGTGGTGGGGAGCACGCCCATCGGGACGACTGCCTCCCCCAACAACGCGTTTACCAGGGTGGACTTGCCCGCGTTGAACTCACCGACGATGGCCACGGAGAGGGGGGCGTTGAGGTCTTCGAGAAGTTCGCGAAGACGGGGGATGAGCGGGCCGGCGTGTGGGTCGGCGCCGTAGAGGTTTAGAAGGGCTTCGAGGGCGGCGATGAGCTCCGCGCTGCTTCTGGGATCTTCGGGGGGATGCCAGTGAGGTTGAAGCGCGCGCAGCGCGCGCGCACGCGTGGCTGAAATCATGTCGCGCAGACGCGAGGTGGGGTGCGCCTCGGTGGCGGCGTTAAGGGTGATGAGCGCCTCGGCGGCGTCGCCGAGCTCCAGGGCAACTTCGGCCATCGCGTGCAGGTAGGGGGCACGCTGATCGGGGGCGAGCATGATGGCTTCGTCGAGAAGGTGGCGGGCGCCCAGCGCGTCGCCGGCGTGAAGTCGGCATCGGCCAAGCCCGTAAAGGAGTTCGGCGCGGCGTGGTGAGGTCGTGGCGTCGGGCTCTCCGGAGTGGTGCGAGGTGCTTCGGGAGAGCGCCTTTTCGAAGTGCGCGCGCGCCCGCTCGAAGTCTTCGAGTTCCAGCGCGCTGCGGCCGGCGCCGGCCAGCGCGCCGAGGTGGTCGGGGTGAAGCCCCAGCGCGCCCTCAAAGCTCGCCAGCGCCCGCTGATGTTCGCCCACCTGGGCGTAGGTCTGGCCGATGAGGCTGTGGATGTCAGCGGCGATGGTGTCGTCGCAGTCGGGCTCGCAGACCGAGAGAGCTCGCAAGAGCAGCGGGTTGGCGCGCGCGGGCTGGTGCATCGCGACGTGCGCGCGCGCTGCGCCCACCAGCGCGTCGAGGTGATCGGGCTGGCGATCGAGCACGTGCTCGTAAGCATCGGCGGCGCGGGCGGGGTGGCCCTGGCGCGAGGCGATCTCACCCTGGGTCAGGAGGTGTTCGACGGAGGGATGTTCGGCCGGAAGATCGTCGAGGATGGCCGCCGCGCGGGTGGCGTCGCCCCTGGCGAGCAGCGCGCGGGCAAGCAGCACGCTGGCCTCGGTGTGCTGCGCGCGGAGACGCAGCGCGCGCTGGAGTTCGCGCGCCGCCTTATCCGCTCGTCCCTGATCCAGGTAGATCCGCCCCAGCGCGAGGTGAACGTCAAAGTCGAAAGGCGCTTCATCGCCGATGGCCAGGGCGCGCTGCAGATGCGCCTGGGCCTCGGCGCTGCGCCCCAGGCGCTCCAGCGTCAGGCCGAGGTGAAAGAGGGTGGAGGGCTCTTCGCGGATGGCCAGGGCGCGCTCAAACGCAGTGACCGCCTCGTCGAACTCTTCGCGCAGCGCCAGACAGAGGCCCAGAAGATGATGGGTGCGCTCGATATCCGGCCGCCGCCGGAGCGCTTCATCCAGAAGATGGCGCGCGCGCACATATTCGCCGCGATCCATGGCTTCGCGGGCGCGCTCGTGCAGCAGACGCACGTCTTCGGGAAGTAAGACTTCGTCGAGGAAGTCGCCGACTCGGGCACCTATTTTATCAAAAATGCTCATGGTTGCTGGACCCCCGCACTTGCGGAATTACCCATTATTTGTTCAGGTGGTGAAGCTGGACACGTTGGCCGGTCTGGCGAGTGAAAAAGATCGAAAAAGATGCTCGCAGAAGGCAAAGTCTGACGCAGGTCGACGATAATAGAGAAACCAGCCGCGGCGCCATGACGCATTTGCCACGGGATGTGGCGGCGACGTTTCAGGGCTGGTTGTTGCATCACGGGCCAGCGCGCTTGGAGAGCCGGGCGTGCTGGTATATGACAGGCCAACGCGAGGCCCGAAAGGGCCGACGACAGATATCTAAGGAGGCACGTTATGAGCTTGAACAAGGCGATGATCATCGGGAACCTGGGCTCGGATCCGGAGGTTCGTTACACCCAGAGCGGCGCGGCCGTGGCGAACTTCAACATCGCCACCAACGAGGTCTGGACGGATAAGTCCGGTGTGAAGCAAGAGCGCACCGAGTGGCACCGCGTGGTGGTCTTTGGCAAGCAGGCCGAGAACTGCGGCAAGTACCTGAGCAAAGGCCGGCAGGTCTTTGTGGAGGGGCGGATGCAGACGCGTGACTGGGAAGATCGCGACGGCAACAAGCGCTCGACCACCGAGATCGTGGCGCAGACCGTGCAGTTCTTGAGCGGCGGAAGCTCGGCGGGGCGCTCCGATGGACCCTCGTCCTACGGCGACAGCGATCGCGGCTCGTCCGGGGCCGAGTCGAGCTTCGATCAGTCCTTCAACGACGACGATATTCCCTTCTGAGTCGTCGGCGAGCCCCGTGGCTTGAGGTCGCGGGGCACGCGTATGTGTTGAGGAGCGGCGGTGACGTTGAAGAGACGCGCCGCCGCTTTTTTCGTAGTGCGTTTTTTCGTAGCGCGTCGTCTTTTGGGAGGCGACGCGATATCGGACACAGGGTTCGAGGGGCGGCTTTTTGGGCCGCCGCCTCAAGCTGTGAACCGCAGTCTGTGCCACCGAACTTCCACTATCTTCGGAGGTTAAGATGGCTGAGGCATTGAAGGAAGACGCCCACGCGCGTTCGACGCGGGTGTACCTGGAGCTTATTGAGCGGGGCATCGCTGAGGGGGAGTGCGGCGATCGCAGCGAATTTTTTGAGGCCATAGCCGCCCTGATGCATGGTGATGTGGATCTGGCCGCGGAGCGTTTTCGTCACGCTCAGCGCCATTTGCCGCCACCTTTCGGGCCGATGGCCAGCTACGGGCTGGGCCGCTGTGAGGTGAAACGCGGACGGAGCGGCGTGGCGATGCGCGTGTTTAAAACGATCGCCTCAGGTGAAGCGCCGGCTGAAATCCGGCGGCTGGCCTGGTTGGAGGTTGAGGCGCTGGCGATTACGCGCGATGATCGCCTCACATGCCGCAAGGCGCGCGAGGCGCTGGCGCAGCTCGATGGCGAGCTTGAGCCGGTGCCCTCGGGCACGACGTAGATTGGGATACGATCTGGATGGAACCCTCCTCGCCACAGGACGCACATAACCCGCTGGGGCTGGCGCTCGATTTTATGTTCGGGCGCGGCTACCTGTGGGCGGAGCGTCAGCCGATCAGCGATTGGATCACGCTGGAATCGCTGCGCATGGAGATCCCGGATCTGAAGTTTCCCTTCGACGCGCGCTCCGGGCTGGATCGTTTCCGGCATACGCGGGCCTGGGTGCGGGAGGCGGAGTTTGCGATCTCGGAGGTGGGGCTCGGCGATCTTTTGAGCGAGGCGGCCGCCACCCTGGAGGGGTTTGAAGAGCTGCAGGTGCGCTTTCTGGATGACGCCGCCCACGTCAGCTTGAGGCTTAAAGCCTTCGGGGCGGACAGCTACCTGAGTTTTCGGGCGGCGCTGATTCCGCCGGAGCCGGCGCGGGCCGATGAGGTGCATCTCTCGCTCTACGACTATCGGGCCTACGGGGCGCTGCCTTACCCCGCTCGCCTGGTGGCCTATGAGCTGATCTCAAGTTTGCTCAACGCGCCGGGGTTGCGCTCGCCAGGGCGCGGCAAGAGTTTCAGGGTGGGGTTGGCGGGCGATATTGTGATTTTCAGGCCGCTTAAGTTGTTGTTTTTGCATGTGTTTCCGAGGGTTGGGTGGAAGTTGCCCAACCTCTCGGGGGTGGTGCTGGAGAGCGCGCGGATTCGCCCGGGCGTGCTGACGGTGCGGGCGGTCTCGGAGGATGCGCCGGTGGGGTCGCGCGGGAAGGGAGGGCTTGTGGCCAGCGGGGAGGGGGCGCGGGCGTTGGCCTCCTATGAGGCCAAGGAGCTCTTCTCGCACGCCGACCAGGCGCTCTTTGACGGGCAGGTGCGCCAGGCAATCGCGCTGTTGGGGAGTTATCGCGATCTTTACGGGCTGCACCCGGAGCTTGTGACGCGCCAGCTCGATTGTCTGGTGGCCGACCCGACACCGGCGCACCTGGCGGAGGCGGAGTCGCTGCGCCGCGAGTTGGTGCAGGACGATGATCATAACCTCTCGGCCGCGCTGGTGGCGCCGTCCCTGGCGATCGCCGCCGGTAAAGACGACGCGCGGGTGATGGAGGCCTATGAGGCGCTCTCGGAGGTGCTGCGGCAGCGGCAGGACACGCGCGACTGGGTGCTCTGCGAGCTTGCGATCGCCAGGCGACTTGCGCCGGATGAGCCCGAGCGCTGCGCGCAGCGTCTGCGGGAGGTGCTGCGCCTGGATCCGCGCAACCGGCCGGCGCTGGAGCTCTTGAGTCAGGTCTATGAGCGCACCGGTGAGCGGGCCGGGTTGGAGGAGGCGCTCAAGAGGTTGACCGGGGTCTACAGCGATCGTCAGACCCTGAAGGCGACCTACCTGAAGTTGGCGCGCCACCTGATGGATCGGCAGGGCGACCTGGCCGAGTCGCGCATGTATCTGGAGCGGGTGCTGCGTCTCGATCCGACGGAGCTCGACGCGCTGCACACCCTCGGGGAGAGCTATGTGCTGGGCGGCGAGCCGTTGCGTGCGTTGAAGGCTTTTGGGTCTGCGGCGCGGGCGGCCCAGGCCGACGGGGAGCACGCCCGCGCGAGCAGGCTTTACCAGCGGGTGGGGCAGATCTGGTTTGAGGAGTTGGAGGATGCCAGCCAGGCGCTTTTGAGCATGCGTCGCGCGTTGAGTCTTTCGGCCAGCGCCGAGGGGGAGCTTACGCAGGAGCGCGCCGAGCAGCTGGAGTGGGCCGGGGCGATGTGCGAGGTGCTGGAGCGCGACGACGAGGCGACCGACTACCTCACCGAGCTTTTGCCGATGCGCGAGCGGGCCTTTGAGTTGGCGCGGGGCACCGAAGATGAGGCGGAGCGCGCGCGTGCGCTGCTGGGCACGCATCGTCGCCTGGGTGAGATCTATGAGCGCCGCCGGCGCCTGGATGCCGCCGCCAGCCATATGCGGCGGGTGCTGGAGATCGATGCCCAGGATGAGGGCGCGCGCCACTGGATGATCGATTATCTGCGCCAGGCCGGGCAGCCTGAAGAGCTCATCGCGCTCTACCGTCAGCTTATTGGCGGGGCGGGGAGTGCGGAGCAGTCGGTGGCGCTTTTGCAGGAGCTCGCGCAGCTCTACAGCTCGCTGGGGCTTGTGGAAGATGCCCAGGAGCAGCTCCGGGCGGCCCTGGCACTGCAGCCCGACGATCGGGAGCTTCGGGTGACCCTGATCGAACTTCTTACCCGGCATCGGCGCTACGAGACGCTGCGCGAGGCGCTGGACGCGCTGCTCGCGCAGGCCACCGAGCGCCAGACCCGCTGGGAGTTGGGTGTGGCGCTGGGGCAGGCCTGCCAGATGGCCGAGCAATGGGACGCGGCAGCGCGGGCGTACCTGCAGGCGGTGCAGCTGATGCCGGCCGAGCGCGTGAGTCTGCAAGGGGCGGCCGAAGCGCTGGAGGCGCTGGTCGACGCCGAGGGCAGCGAAGCGCCGGCGCCTATCGGATCGCAGAAGGTTGGGCGCTTGCTGGAGAACGTGCTCATTCGCCTGGCCGAGATCGAGACGGCCGACGGGGCGCGGCGCGAGATCTTGCTGCGCATCGCGATGCTCGCCGAAGAGCGGGGCGATCGGGCGGCGGCGGCCGAGGCTCGGGAGCGGGCGCGCGCGCTGGAGAGCGCCGATGATGGCGAGGCGTCGGAGGGCGTTGATCGCCGCCTCGACGCGATGCTCGACAGCCTCACCGGCGGTGCGTTTGAGGATCAGGGGAGCGTCGAAGCGCCCGAAGACGCCGGAAAGTCGGCTCAGGACGACACGTCGGCGGCGCCTGAGGCAGCATCCGAGGGCGGCGAGGAGGTCGGTCGCTTCCGGAAACGTTTTGAGTCGATGCTCAAGCGTCCGGCGAAGCTCCCCCGGGCCGACCAGGTCGATGATACGAGCGCGCTGGGCAAGGTGCTCAAAGGCGCGCGTCGTGAGGCGATGGAGGAGGGCGATACCCGCAAGGTGGTCGTGCCGCCCCCGATGCAACCGAGGTCGGACGGAGCGCCGGCGTCGCAAGCCGCCCGGGGGGGGGATCTGCCGGAGCCGGACGCGCTCGTCGAGAAGTTCGCTTCGCCCGAACGCCAGAAGTCCGCGCGGGAACTGGCTCCGACGACCTCGCCGCATGTGCATCCGGCGCAGCTCGCGCTCAATGAGCTCGAGGAGGCACGCGCCAGCGATGACCCCTCGCGCATCGCCGGGGCGCTGGAGATCGTGCTGGAGCTGACCCAGGCCGATGGTGGCGAGCTGCTGGGGAGCGCGCGTCGGCTGGGACTTCAGCGGGAGCTCGGTGAGCTGCTTTATTATGAGCTCGAAGATCCGGTGGGCGCGCGCCGTCACCTGGAGGCTGTGCGCGACGCCGATCCGGAAGGGCTGGGCAAGTCGGTGGGCGTGGTCAACGCGCTGGAGGCCATCTACGAGGAGGAGGGCGACGTGGGCGCGCGCCTGCGCCTGCTGGAGGCGCGCCTGGAGGCGGCCGAATCCAGCGAGATGGCCACGACGTACCGCCTGCTCATCGCGCAGCTGATCTGGGATGAGCGTGCCGACGCCGAGGCCGCCAGCGTGTGGTTGCATCAGGTCCTGGAGAGCGATCCGCGCCACGAGGCCGCGCACCGCCTGCTGGCCGATATGGCGCTGGAGGCGCAGTCGTGGACCCAGGCCGCGCGCCACCTGGAGGTGGTCGTGCAGGTCGCCGGCGGCGGCATCGACGCGGTGGAGACCGAGCGGGAGCTCGCCGAACTTCTGCTGCATAAGCTCGATAATCCGAAGGATGCCCGCACCCATTATGAGCGCGTGCTCAAGGCGGCGCCGGGCGATGCGATGGCGCTTGAGGGCATCAAGTCCTGTCAGGCCGCGCTTGATGATTGGACGGGTTATGTGGAGAGCCTGGCCCGCGAGCTGGGGCTTTTGCTCGGCAAACCCCAGGGGTTGAGCATCAAGGAGATGATGCGTCTGAAGGCCGACGAGGTGGCGCCGGCGTTGCGGGTTCCCGCCAGTCAGATTGTGGCCGATGCGGCGCATATCGTGGAGACGCACATCAAGCGCCCCGAAGCCGCGCGGCGCCTCTGGGGGCTGGCGTTTGGGCTGTGGCCGGAACACGTGGAAGCGCTGGAGCGGCGCATCGCCCTGAACCGCGCAGCCGAGAAGTGGGGCGATCTTGCCGCGGATCTCGAGGCCTATGCGCTGATGTTGCTCGACGCCGGGCAACGCTTCGATGCGCTGGTGGAGGCGGCCGGCCTGCATCAGCAGCGTCTCGGAGATGATGCGAGCGCGCGGGCGCTCTATGCCGAGGCGGTTGCGCTGGTGGAAGGGCGAGAGCCGGCGCCGGCGAATCTTGATGAGGTTCGGCGCGCGCTCAAAGCCCTGCAGGCCGGCGGCGATGATGTGTAGATCTGAGCAGACTCGTGGTAGCGTGGCGTTTTCTCTTCGATGTGTGTCGATGTGGGAGGTTCGCGCATGACTAAGCGCTGGATTGGCTGGATGTTGGTGTTGGGGACGATGGGCGCTGCGGCGCCGGTCGGGGCGCAGGAGGTGACGGAGCTGCCCGAGTTGAAGGTGCAGCGCTTTCGGCCTGCGCCGGGCGTGGGCGATTACCTGAGCGTGTTTGGCAGCTCGGTGGCACCGCACCTGGAGTGGCAGGTCGGCGGATTCTTTAACTACGCCGACGACCCGGTGCAGATCGCCGCGATCGACTCGCCGGAGCGCCGCACGCTGGCCTACCAGTCCCAGCTCGACATCATGGGGAGTGTGGGGCTGTGGGATCGGGCCGAGGTTGGACTTTTGCTGCCCTGGACGGTGCTCCAGCGTAGCGAAGAGTTGCAGCCGCTCTTGCCGCCCGGTGCGTCGAGCACCGACAACCTGACGCGCAGCGCGCTCAACGACTGGCGGCTCACGGCGAAGTACCAGGTGCTGGGGCTCGATGAGTCGAAGGTGGGGCTTGCGGTGGTCGGTGGGCTCTCGATCCCGGTGGGTAATGACGACGCGCTGGCCGGCGATGGTGGCGTGGGCGCGGAGGCCCTGGTCGCCGCGGATTACGTGGTCTTCGACGGCATTCGCCTGGGCGCGAACCTGGGATTTCGCTATCGGCCGGGGCAGCGCATCATCCGTCAGAATGTGATCGGCAATGAGATTTTGTGGGGGCTTGCGGCGCACGCGCCTTTCTTGACGGACCGGCTCGATATTCTGGCGGAGGTCAGCGGGGCCGTGGGTGTGGCCAGCAAGGCGGAGCCTTTGCGGGGCATCGCCCCGGGTGAAGTTCCCGCCGAGATCATGGGCGCGTTGCGCTACCGGGTCGCCGAGGGTTGGACGGCCACCGGCGGTCTGGGCGCGGGGCTCAGCGATGGGATCGGCTCGCCGGATTGGCGCGTCTTTTTCGGCATTGGCGGGCAGTGGGTGACCGGCGGCTGGTGGCAGGTGGATTATGCCAGCCCCAGCTTCCGCGCCGAGATCGACCCCTGTGATCCGCGCTACCTCGACCAGCGCGGCCGTCGTCTGAGGCTGGAGCGAGAAGACTGCCCGGACCTTGAGCCGGAGCCCGATCTGGAAGAGCAGACCGCGTTACTTGATGAGCCTGTCATCGAGCGGAAGCGTCCGGTGCCCCCGCCGCCTGCTCCCGAGCCGGAGCCGCCGCGCATCAATCCGGAGCGCGCGATGGTGCGTCAGGGCGCGATCATCATCACCGAGCAGGTCAACTTCGAGACGGGTCGCGCCAACATCGCGCAGGAGAGCTTCGGAATCCTCGACGACGTGGCCGACTTGATGCTGCGCATCCCCGCCATTGAGCTTGTGCGGGTGGAGGGGCATACCGACAGCGTGGGCCGCGCCGATCGCAACCTGGCGCTGAGCCAGGATCGCGCCGCCGCGGTGAAGGCGTACCTTGTCGATCGCGGTGTGGCCGCCGAACGTCTGGAGGCGGTGGGCTATGGTCAGTCGCGGCCGGTGGCCGATAACGGCACCGCGGAGGGACGCGCGCTCAACCGGCGCGTGGAGTTCAACATCCTGGAGATGGGAGAGGAATGAGCGTGGGCAGCAGCGAGCGTAGCGAGCGACAACGCCTCGGCCGGGGGCTCGCGTTGCTGCTGAGTGTGGTGGTGCTGGCCCTGGCGGGGCCGGCGTGCACCACCGAGCAAACTCGCGTGGAGCTCAGTGAGGTTGGCGTGCCGCCGGGGGGAACGGTCGCTGCGGTCTTGCGTGTAGGAGAGGGCGATGAGGCGCAGATCGTCGCGGTCGGCGCCGAATCGCTCTTTGTGCGGGGGCTCGATGACCCCGGCTGGAGCACCTTTGAGGGACGCTGGCCCCGTCGACTTCAAAGCGCGGGACTGGAGCTTTTTGACGGGGTGTGGGCCGGAATGGAGCGGGGGCAGTATCAGGCCAGCGACTACATCGCCTCGTCGCAGGGGGTGGTGTGGTTGGTGGCCGTGCCAGCGGCCAATCAACCCACGCGTCTTCTCTACAGCCGCGATCAGGGGCGAAGCTGGCTCCGGGCGGCGCTGCCGGCCAACCTCGATGAGACCCTGCGGGTGAGTCGCTCCGACACCGCGCCGCGGCTGCGGCTGCTCTCGCCAGACGATGGTCATATTTATCTGACCGACGGGCGAGGCTTGTGGCGCTGGACGCAGGACGCCGAGGAAGAGTTCAGCGCGCAGGGGTGGCAGCGGATCAGCCTTGCCGGTGTGGACTTTGAGGGTGGCGAGTCGCAGGAGGAGCTGCTTCCGGCGACGCTTCGCCATTATATGCCCGCGACTGAGGATCGTGCCTATGAGCTGCTCACGGTGCTGCGCGACCGCCTGCTGATCTTTCGGCGTGAGGCCGAAGCTGAGGAGTGGATGCTCACCAGCAGCGTCGCGGCGATCGACCGGGCGTTGGCGACGAGCCCCGATCAGCAGGAACTCTACCTGCTGGATCGTGCGCGCCTGTACCGAAACAGCAGCATCGGCGAGTTGTGGGAGCCGGTGGAGGTGGTCCGTCACTCGCTGGAGCCGCAGGGTAATAGCGCGATGCTGCTGCGCGCCGACGAAGACGCGGTTGCGGGCTACGTGCTGCTGATCGGCGGCGACCGCGGGACGATCTGGCGAAGCGAAGACGCCGGTGTGACCTGGGAGGAGACCCGCGAGCGTGATCCGGACGGCCGGGGCATCACTCACCTGACCGCCGGCGATCGAGAAGATGTGGTGTGGGCCGGCACCCGGGGGCAGGGGGTGCTGCGCAGCACAGATGGGGGTATGAGCTGGGAGTCGGTCAATCAGGGGCTCAACGGCGCGCACACCTACGCGGTGGGTTTTGATGCCCGCGGTCAGATGCTCGTGGGTACCGACGCCGGTCTGTTTCGCCGGATTGTGAGCGCTGGCGAGGAGCGCTGGCAGCAGGTTCATGACCGTGCGACGAGCGCGGTGATGGTCAACGAACGCAGCGATCAGCTGATCAGCGGCACGCTCGGTGGGAGTGTGCTGGTTCATGATCTCAACGGGCAGGTGCGAAGCTCGGAGGCCGCGCCGCTGGGCCGCGCCGATGATGTGATCTTCCGGCCGGTGCATCTCGACGGGGTAGAGCTGCCGCCGGCGGCCATCGTGGCGCTGGCGGCGCGGCCGGGCGGGCAGCAGCTTCACGCCTGGTCGCACCAGCACGGCCCGCTGCTCTCCAATGACGGGGGTGAGTCCTGGCGGCGCGCGCGCCTTGGTGAGGCATTCAGGAGCGCGCTGGAGGGCTCGGTGGTGAGCGCGGTTGTGCCGGATCGCGACGGGCGTACCTACATGGTCTCGCGACCACTCAACCCTAATCGCCCCACGCAGCTGTGGCGCTCGGGCGATGGTGGGGAGACCTGGCAGTCGCTCTACTCGTATATGGAGAATGAGGAAGAGTCGCCCTTAAGGCTCGCGCAGATTCCCTGGCGGGAGACGACGACCCTGGTGATGGTGCACGGCGGCCGCGTGGCGCTGAGCCGCGATCAGGCGCAGAGCTGGGTGACGGTCAACGGCCCCTGGGCGGCCGGTGAGATCACCGGGCTGGGGTTTGATGGTGAGGAGATGTTGCTCATCAGCGATCTTCCGCACGCCAGCGAGTTGATTCGGGTGCGACGTCCCGAGGAGCCGGGAGCTGCGATTGTGCGACATCCGCTGATCTGGCCGGGGAACGCGGGGTTGCGGGCGGACCGTCCTCTCGATCTTCAGGTGCGCCAGCGCGGCATGGCGCTCAATGAGGCCGGACGCGTGTTTGCCGGTGAGGTTCCCAGGCGCCGCACGAGCCTGCCCGAGAGCATGGGTGTGCTGGTGACGGTGACCCTGGTGATCATCCTGACTTCGTTGAGTTTTGCGTTCTTAAAGACGCGACGTTACCGCTGACGTTTTGGGTGAGGTCAGCGGGACCAGCCGACCACCACGCCCAGATCTTGCGCGACGTCGACGGAGGTCGCGCGCTCCCCGGTGCTAAGCGGCAGGTAGGTCAGGAAGCGCTGGTAGGTGTAGGCCAGCTCCACAAACAAGCCGTCGGGGGAGGGGCGCCAGCCGGCGCTGATGTTCGCGCGGGCGCCGAAGGCGTTGTGGTCGGGGTAGGCGGATGACTGGTTGTAGGCGACCACCGGAAGGGCGGTGAGCTCCACGCCGGCGAAGATTGACTCGCCGAAGGGGCGTCGCACTGTCAGCTGCACCGGTACGTTGAGGTATTGCTGACCGGTGTAGTCGGCGTTGGGGGTGACCATGGTGGCGTCGACGCCGAAGCCGGTGCCCAGGGTCAGCTCGGTGCTGCCCATGGGGCGAGTCAGCCCGATGAGCCCCTGAGCGACGTAGCGCTGGCTGGTGAGTCCGTCGGGGGCGTCGAAGGAGTTGCCGGCAGAGGTGCCGCGGAAGAAGCCACCCTGCAGGCGGAGCTCCAGGGTGGCGGGCAGGCTCTCGGGTTGAAAGAGGACCTGGCGAAGATCGATCGAAGCGCCGGGCCAGGCGCCGACGCGGTGGTCGAGGCCGGGTACGCTCAGGGCCATGGCGCGCTGGCCTACGGCCAGCCCCACACCCACCGAGGTTCCCTGAACATCCGGCGGCCCGGCTAACGCCTGAGCGCTGAGCATCACCACGCCCAACCCACACGCCATCCCCACCCACGCTCTACGCCCGGCCTTCGCCCCCGATCCGATCATTGGTAGTTGGCTCCGTCGTTGATCCAGTCGGTGATCAACGTGATCTGCTCACCGGTCAGCGGAGGCAGAGGCGGTGAGGGCATGACGATGTCGATGTCGTCGCTGGTGATCACCGTGTGCAGGTAGCTGGCCTCGGCATCGCCCGGCACGATCAACATGTCGCCGGTGGTCGCCTCATACTCGGCAAAGACCTCGGCGATGCGCTCGTAGCTTAAGTTGGACTCGCTGGCGCCAAAGAGCAGCTCGGTGTCACCGGGGCTTGAGCCGTGGCAGGTGGCCACGGCGCAGGTCGTGCGCACGATCTCGGCGATCTCCACAAACTGCGGGTCGAAGTTGTCGGCCGGATCGACGTCCGGCTCGGTGTCTTCCTCGACATCGGGCTCGCCGCCGGTGTCTTCTTCGATGTCGGCGTCGTTCTCGTCGTCGACCGGGTCGGGCAGACACCCGCTGAGGGCCAGCGAGAAGAGGGCGATAAGAAGCAAAGAGAGGGTGCGCGCGGGCACCGGCGTGCGAAGAAGCGTTGCGATCATGCCTTTGGCTCCGAAGGTTAGGCTGCAAGAGCGTCGCTAAACGGGTTCGCTTTTGCGCAGTGAACGAGTGCTAATGCCGTGTCTGCTGCATTGAGCGAACCTCGGAATCAACTTCTGCTCACGGCGCAGTAATGGTGGAACCCACATACGATACTTCAAGCCCGGGATCGGCGCGAGGCGGGATTCTCAGACGTCTTCGGAGGGCTGCTCGGAGGCGGCCTGGGCGCCTTCGGCGGCGCCTTTGCGGCGCGCCTCCATCGCACGTTTGCGCTTGAGGCGTTTGCGCCGCTCCTGGGCCTCCATCTCGGCGGCGCGCCGCCCCAGAAAGAAGCCCGCGAGCATGCCGACTGCGATCATCACCGGGATGTAGAAGATGTGCGCGGTGGTCATGTTTCCCAGTGCTCCAGCTCTTCGCCAAAGCCGCCCTGGGCGATGGCCTCACCCAGGCGATCTTTGAGCTCGTCGAGGTTGATGGCGGCTGCGGCCGAGATGGCGATGAAGGGCAGCCCGAGCTTGTCTTCAAAATGGGCGCGCAGCTCTTCTTCGCGCTCGGCCACGTAGGGAAGATCGATCTTGTTGAGCACCACCATCTGCGGGCGCTCCAGAAGCTCCGGGTTGAACTTCTTGAGCTCGCCGACGATGACCTCGTAGTCGCCGATGGGATCGCGTCCGTCGGGCTGCTCTTCGAGCTGAGGGGTCACCTCAAGGACGTGCACCAGGAGGTTGGTGCGCTCGACGTGGCGCAGAAACTGGATGCCCAGGCCCTGGCCGCTGTGCGCGCCTTCGATAAGCCCGGGGATGTCGGCGACGACAAACTCGCGCAGGTTCTTCCACTTCACCACGCACAGGTTGGGCACGATGGTGGTGAAGGGGTAGTCGGCGATCTTGGGGCGGGCCGACGAGATCACCGAGATGATCGTGGATTTGCCCACCGAGGGAAAACCCACAAGGCCGATATCGGCGATCAGCTTGAGCTCCAGACGCAGCAGGCGCTCTTCGCCGGCAAAGCCCGGGGTGTGGCGGCGCGGGGCGCGGTTGGTGCTGGTGGCAAAGCGGGCGTTGCCCTGGCCCCCGTCGCCGCCTTTGGCCACGACAAACTCCTCGCCGTCCTGCATCAAGTCGGCCAAAAGCTCGCCGGTTTTGGCGTCGTGGATAAGGGTGCCGACGGGGACCTCGATAAAGGCGTCCTCGCCATTGCGGCCGGTCTTGTTATCACCGCCGCCGGGGCGGCCGTCTTCGGCGCGCACGGTGCGGCGGTGGCGGTAGTCGGCCAGGGTGTTGGCGTTATGCGTGGCGCGCACGATCACCGAGCCCCCGCGGCCGCCGTCGCCGCCGGCGGGGCCGCCACGCGGAACAAACTTTTCGCGGCGGAACGCCAGGGCGCCGTCGCCCCCGCGTCCGGCGCGGACTTCGACCTTTGCTTCATCGACGAACATGCGTCTTCCAGTGCAAGAGTTGCCAGAGTGCTAAAATCAAAACGCCCCCGGCATCCCGGCGATGCCAGGCGGTCGGGGGCGCTTCAAAGAGCTTCCGAGATGGAGCCGGCCTTACTCGGCGGCGGCTTCATCGATCGGGTAGACCGAGACGAACTTGCGCTTGCCGGCGCGGGTCTCGAACTTCACCACGCCGTCGGCGGTGGCGAAGAGAGTGTAATCGCGGCCCAGCGCGACGTTACGCCCCGGGTGGAACTTCGTGCCCAGCTGGCGCACGATGATGTTGCCGGCGATGACCTGCTCACCACCGAACTTCTTAACGCCGCGTCGTTGCGCGTTGGAGTCGCGACCGTTACGCGAACTACCTTGACCTTTTTTATGAGCCATGACGAACTCCTTTTAAGCCTTGAAGGGCCGGGGGATCAGGGGCGCCTGAAGAGGCAACCTCAGCCGGCGTTAACTTCTTTGATCTTGATGCGAGTGAAAGGCTGACGATGCCCGCGCTTGACGCGGTAGCCCTTACGACGACGCTTCTTGAAGATGATGACTTTGCGGGCGCGGCCTTCGCCGACGACCACCGAAGCCACCACCGAGGCGCCTTCAACCAAGGGGGCGCCGATGGTGATATCGTCGCCTTCGCCCACGGCCAGAACTTCGTCAAAGGTGATCGTTCCGCCCTTTTCGGCGTCAGCGATCTTTTCGATGTTGAACTCGTCGCCCGGCTTAACGCGGTACTGCTTACCGCCCGTACGGATCACAGCGTGCATGATTCGCTCCTGCATGGTGTATTTTTTTCAATGGAGACCCGCTGAAGTCCACTCATGGGCATTCATGCGCGATAACGGGCAACTCCTGATGGCATTCTCTTCGTCGTTACAGCGTGGGGCGCCTGGTGAAGCGATAAGGTTGGTCAGGCGCACCGGTGCGCGCTCCCATCAAAAAATGGGTACGCAGAGGGACTGCAAGGCATACACATGCGTATGGGGCGCGTCAAGTCTCCACCACGATCGAGGCCGAAAAGCTCGCCGCGGCGATCGCGGCGGCGAGGTTTGGCAGGGGGCACACCCTGGTTTAAGGTGCCGCCGGCGGGCCGGGAGCCCGAAGATCAAGACACACGCGTAAAAGAAGTAAGGGCTTAAGCGGCGAGGCGAGCAGTGTTTGCGTATTCGGATCCGATCGAGGTGGGGCGTTTGTTGGGGATGGAGGAGGAGCTCACCATGAGCGCCGCCGAGGTGGTGGCGCTACTGGAGGAGCATATCTCGGAGCGTCGCCGTGATCGCATCGAGGAGGTGGTGGCCTCGCGTTGCAAGTCGATCGTGCCGGTGCTCGACGGGATCTTCGATACGGGCAACATCGCCGCAGTGCTGCGCACGGCCGAGGGGCTGGGGGCGATGAGCGCGCATATGATCGATACGCAGCCGGTCAAAAAGGTCTCCGCACGGGTGACCCAGGGGGCCGATAAGTGGGTGGATATGACGACCTGGACCGAGCCGGCGGCGTGTGTGAGCGCGTTGCAGGGGCAGGGCTACCAGGTGGTGGCCACCCACCTGGAGGCGGCGGTGCCTCTGGAGACGATCGACTTTACGCGGCCGACGGCGATTGTTCTTGGAAACGAGCGTGACGGGGTCTGCGAGGAGGTCGCCGAGGCCGCCGACTACCGCTGCATCATCCCGATGCGCGGCTTTGTGCAGAGCTTCAACATCTCGGTGGCCGGGGCGCTGTCGATGTATGAGGCGGTGCGTCAGCGTCAGGAGAAGTTGGGCAAGGTCGGGGACTTAAATGAGGAGGAGCAACACATCCTCAAGGCCGTCTATTACGTGCGGGCGGTCAACCAGGGCGATCGCCTGGTGAAGCGTCTGCTGGCCGCCGGCGCCTGATGCCGGCGCACCGTCGCGGTGAGAGGATCGCGGCGAGGGGATCGCGTAAGTGAAGGGATTATAAGGTTTTCCGACCGGTCGGTCGGTCTTTTTCTTTCCTTGAAAGCAGGGGGACTCTTTCGCTAAAGGGGGGCGCTTGCCCGAGGGCGTCCCCCCAACGGGGGCGTGTGTGGTGTGCGTGGATGTAGGTTGTTGAGGAGTAGATGGTGGCGAGTCGAGACGAACAGAAGACGCTGGTCGAGATGTTGCGCTGGCGCGCGGCGAACGAAGGCGACGCCACGGCGTATATCTTTCTGGAAGATGGGGAGCGGGAGGGCGCGCGGCTGACCTTTGGTGAGCTGGACCGCCGTGCCCGTGCGATCGCCGCGTGTCTTCAAGAGACGACGGAGCCTGGCGAGCGCGCGTTGATCCTCTATCCGCCCTCGCTCGATTATATCGCCTCGTTTTTTGGCTGCCTCTATGCCGGGGTGATCGCGGTGCCGGCCTATCCGCCGGATCCGACGCGTCTGCAGCGCACGTTGCCGCGGCTGCAGGCGATCGTCGATGACGCGCGCGCCACGGTGGCGCTCACCAACGCGATGATCGCAGAGATGGCCGACTTCCTGGCGATGCAGTCGCCGGGGCTGGGCAAGCTGAGCTGGATCGCCAGCGACGTGATCGAGGTCGATGAGGCGGCGCTCAACGCCTGGAAGGCGCCGCAGGTCGATGGCGAATCGCTGGCGTTCTTGCAGTACACCTCCGGCTCTACCGGGAACCCCAAGGGGGTGATGCTCGACCACAAGACGCTGCTCAAGAATGAAGCGCTGATTGAGCTCGGCTACCGCGCTAAGCCCGACGATGTGATTGTCAGCTGGCTGCCGCTCTACCACGATATGGGGCTGATTGGCGGGGTGCTGCTGCCGGTGTTCAACGGCTGCTCCAGCGTGCTGATGTCGCCGCTGGACTTTTTGAAGAAGCCGCAGCGCTGGCTGGAGGCGTTTTCGACCTATAAGGGGACGCTCTCGGCGGCGCCGAACTTCGCGTTTGACCTCTGCGTGCGTCGCGTGCCCGAGGATGTGCGCGACCGGCTGGATCTGTCGAGCTGGGAGGTTGCGTGCAACGGCGCGGAGCCTGTGCGGATGGCCACCCAGGCGCGCTTTGCCGAATACTTTGCGCCTGCGGGCTTTCGTCCCGGGGCGTTTTCGCCCTCGTACGGGCTGGCCGAGGTGGGGCTTCTGGTCTCGACGCCGGAGCGGATGGTCGAGCCGGTGGAGCTTGAGGTTGAGGGGGTGATGTGGCCGAGCTGCGGCAAGCCCGTGGGTGACTTTGAGGCGCGCATCGTCAACCCCGACACTCTGCAGGTCTGCGCTGACGGCGACGTTGGCGAGATCTGGCTTGCCGGCGGCAGCGTGGCGCGAGGGTATTGGGAGCGCCCGGAGGTGAACCGGGAGATCTTCGGCGCGCGTCTTCAGGGAAGCGATCAGACCTACCTGCGCACCGGAGACCTGGGGGCGTTGGTGGGCGAAGAGCTCGTGGTGACGGGACGTCTGAAAGATCTGATCGTGATCCGCGGCACCAACCATTACCCGCAGGATCTGGAGGCGACGGTCGAGGGCGCCGACGCGGCGCTTCGGCCCGGCTGTGGGGCGGCGTTTGCGTGGACGGTTGAGGGTGAAGAGCGCCTGGTGGTGGTGCACGAGGTCGATAAAGACGCCGCCGATCGCGCACCGGAGCTCATTGAGGCGGTGCGTGCGGCGCTTGTGGCCACCCACGAGATCAACCCCTTTGATGTGGTGCTGATCACGGCGCGCAGCATTGAGAAGACCTCCAGCGGTAAGATCCAGCGCCGGGCTACGCGCAACGCCTATGAGGCCGGGGAGCTGGAGGTGGTGGTCTCGGCGCGGACGTTGGCCGAACAGGTGGCTGGTGAGTCGGCCGAGGTTGACAGTGAGGCCGAGGTTTCCGAGCGCGAAGATGCGGCCGGAGCGCCGGCGGTGCAGAGCAGCGGGGCGGTGAGCGAAGCGCCGGAGGTTCGCGCCGTAGGCGAAGTCGCGCGCTGGCTGCGCCGGCGAGTGGCCGAGGAGGCCGGCGTCTCGGAGGTGGCTGTGAGCCTGCGCTCGCCATTTGCCAACTACGGGCTGGGCTCGGCCGAAGCGGTGGGGCTTGTGGGTGAGCTCGAAGAGGCGTTCGGGGTGAGCCTTGCGGCCACGACGCTTTATGACTTTCCGACGATCGCCCAGCTCGCGCGTCATGTGGAGATGTTGCGCGCGGACGCAACCTCGGCGCGAAGCGCGACTCCGGCGAACATTTCGACCTCCTCGCCGGCACGCCGCGCCGCTGCTTCGCTGCAGGAGGGCGCGGTGGCCATCGTGGGCATGGCGTGTCGCTTCCCGGGCGCCGAGGGCGTTGAGGCGTTCTGGCGACTTCTGAGTGAGGGCCGGAGCGGCATCACCGAAGTTCCCGCCTGGCGCTGGAAGAAAGAAGACTATCTGGAACCTACCGCCGTGGGCTTTGATGTGATGGTCACCCCGCGCGCCGGCTTTGTCGACGGCGTGGAGGCCTTTGATGCCTCCTTCTTCGGGATTTCGCCGCGCGAGGCCCGCGCGATGGACCCGCAGCAGCGCCTGGTGATGGAGGTGGCCTGGCACGCGCTCGAAGACGCTGGATTTAACGCCGAGACGCTGGCGGGAAGTCGCACCGGGGTCTTTGTCGGGCAGAGCGGCAGCGATTTTGCGCGCCTCTATCAGGGTGCGGCGGTGCGGGCGGGCACCGGGCTTTCGGCCAGTATTACGGCCAACCGCTTGTCGTACGCGTGGGATTTGCGGGGGCCGAGCCAGACGGTGGATACGGCGTGTTCGTCGAGCCTTGTGGCGCTGGATCAGGCGGTGCTCAACCTGCGCGCCGGCCGCTGCGACCAGGCGGTGGTGGGAGGTGTGAACGCCATCTTTGATCCGCAGGTCTCGGTGGCCTTCTCCCAGGCCGGGATGCTCTCGCCAGACGGGCTCTGCAAGACCTTTGATGCCGGCGCCAACGGCTATGTGCGCGGCGAAGGTTGCGGCGTGGTGGTGCTCAAGCGTCTGGAAGATGCGCTGGAGGCCGGCGACGCGATCTGGGCGGTGGTGCGCGGCGTTGCGGTCAATCAGGACGGCCAGACCAACGGGCTGACCGCACCCAACGGCCACGCCCAGCAGGCGGTGATTCGGGCGGCCTGGGACGATGCCGGCGTCGAACCGTCGCACGCGAGTTATGTGGAAGCGCACGGCACCGGCACTGAGCTTGGCGATGCGATTGAGGCGCGCAGTCTGCAGAAGGTGTTTGGCGAAGGGCGTTTGCCGGATGCGGCAAAAGTCGCGCTGGGCTCGGTCAAGACCAACGTCGGGCACCTGGAGGCCGCCGCCGGTGTGGCCGGGCTTATGAAGAGCGCGCTGATGCTCTCGCAGAAGTCGATCGCGCCGCACCTGAACTTTGAGCGCGCCAACCCGGCCTGTGAGCTGGAGGGGAGCGCGCTGGAGGTTGTGACAGAGGCTCGGCAGTGGGAGGTGGCCGAGGGGCAGACGCGTCTTTCGGGTTTGAGCGGCTTTGGTTTTGGCGGCACCAACGTGCACGTGGTGCTCGAAGAGGCGCCGGCAGCTGCCGCGCGCGCCGACGTTGCGCAGCCGGGGCTGAGCGCGTATGAGCGCCGTCGTTTCTGGCCTCATGCCGACCAGATGCTGGATCGGCTGGCTGACTTAAAGCGTGAGGAGTGAGCGATGAGTGAGACTTCGCAACGGGCGTTGATCACCGGGGGAACGCGTGGCCTGGGACTGGCGATCGCACGTCGGCTGGCGGCCGAAGGGTGGTCGTTGGCGCTGACCTACCGCAGCAATGAGGAGGCCGCCCAGGCCGCGCGCGCCGAGCTTGAGGCTATGGAAGGCGCGGGGCCCATCGTCATTCGTAAGCTCGATGTGCGGGTGAGCGGGGAGGTGGAAGACGCGCTCTACGACATCATCGACGCGCTCGACGGGCTCGATGTGGTGGTGAACAACGCCGGGGTGATGCGAAACCAGGCCGCCGCCATGATGAGCGATGAGGCCTGGACGGAGGTCATCGACACCAACTTAAGCGGCAGCTTTTATGTGGCGCGCGCCGCCCTGATGCACTTTATGGGGCAGCGCTACGGTCGCATCGTCACCATCTCCTCGGTGGCACAGGAGGGCGCCAGCGGTCAGGCCAACTATGCCGCCAGCAAGGCGGGGCTTGTGGCGTTGACCAAAAGTCTTGCGAAGGAGTACGGCCCGCGCGGTATCACCGCCAACGTGGTGGTGCCCGGCCTGCTGGAGACGGAGATGACCGACGATCTGGACGCGCGCGTTGGCGAACACTGGCAGCAGCATTGCCCGGTGGGTCGCACCGGCTCGCCAGCCGAGGTCGCCGAGGCGGTGTGGTTCTTGAGCCGGCGCGAAGCGGGCTTTATCAACGGCGCGGTGCTGCATGTCAGCGGCGGGCTCGATGTTGCCCCATAAGGTTGAGGCCGCATGCGGTCGAGCCGGTGGTCATCGATGTGGATGAACGTGTTTTAAGATGCAGCACACACGACGCCTGCGGGCGTTGAGGGAGCAGTCTGGATGTACCCGATTGAGTTGAAAGGAAAGGTCGCCCTGATCACCGGCGGCACCCGAGGCATTGGCCTGGGCAGCGCGCTGGCGTTGGGAAAGGCCGGCGCGCGCTGCGTGCTGACCTACCGCTGGGGCTCGGCCGACGAATCCGAACTTCTCGCGAAGTTCGACGCCGTGGGCGCCCCTCGCCCCATGCTGGTGGCCGCCGACGTGGCCAACGATGAGGATGTGGCGGCGCTGATGGCTGCGATCGCCACCGAGCACGATGGCGTCGACATCTTCATCAGCAACGTGGCGTTTGCCGGACGCACCCCGACCCTGGCCGATTATAAGAAGCGCTCGTTTTACAAGAGCCTCGATTACAGCACCTGGCCGCTTGTGAGCCATGTGCAGGCGATCTTTGAGCGCTTTGAGCGCTACCCGGGCCACGTGCTGGCGATCTCCAGCGATGGAGCCGACCGCTCGTATCCGGCGTATGACTTCGTGGCGGCCTCAAAAAGTGTGCTCGAGGTCTTTGCGCGCTACATGGGCTCGCACCTGGGGGAGTACGGAACAAAGGTCAACGTGCTGCGTTTTGGCATGGTCGCCACCGAGAGCTTTGAAGCGATGTTCGGCGAGTCGTTCTGGGAGTTTTTGCGCGGCGAGGGGATTGAGCGGGAGGATTTGCTCAGCCCCGAGGAGTGCGGCCAGGCGGTGCTGGCGATGTGCAGCGGCCTCTTTGACGCGATGCAGAGCCAGGTCATCACGCTCGATCGCGGCATGGCCTTTGAAGATAACCTGATGCGCCGTTTTGAGCGGTGGAAGAGCGCGCAGGATTGAAGCGAGTTTAGCCGGGCCGGAGCCGGCCGGTTTTGACGATTTTTTGTGAAAGACACCATCGAACATAAAGGAGCAGTCATGACGAAAGAAGAGATCATTGAGATCATCAAAAAGCATCTGAAAGATAACCTGGACGACATCGATATTGATACGGTGTCGGCCGAGAGCTCGATGCGTGATTACGGCGCCAACAGCCTGGACATGATCGAGGTGGTCAGCGCGACGATGCGCGAGCTGAAGATTCGCGTGCCCCGCTCCGAGCTCGCCGACGTGCAGACGATCGACGCGCTGGCAGCGAAGTTTCTGGAGCACGTCGAATAAGTGGAACATCGCGCTCGGAGGACCGAGGCGTTTTTTTGAAGTGGCGCTTTCTTGGAAAAGCGCAAAGTCGCGTGTCCTTTTGAGGATGCGGCGGGAGCTCGTATGAAGCCTGAAGACGTATTGAAGTTTAGCCTGGCCGATTTCACCTACAACGACAGCGATGGGGTGCTGAATCCTCCCGAGGACTTCAATGCCTGGATTCAGGATCCGCGTGTCGCCACGGCGATGAGCTTTTTTGAGCAGCCGCTGCATAACTCCCCCAAACCCCGCACCGAGCTCAGTGGCGGGCATCTGGGTAAGCGCCGGCCGGTGATCAACCTGACCTCCTACAACTACCTGGGGCTTTCGACCCACCCGGAGGTGGTGCAGGCGGCAGCGCAGGCGTTGATGCATTACGGGGTGGGGGCCTCGGGGGCGGCGATGCTCTCGGGCACCTTTGATCAGCATGTGCTTCTGGCGCAGGAGCTCGCCGCGTTTAAGGGGCAAGACGCCTGCATGCTTTTCTCCAGCGGCTACGGCGGAAACCTGGGCGCGATCCAGGGGCTTCTGCAGAAGGGCGACGTGCTGGTGGTGGACAGCAAGTGCCACCGCAGTGTGGTCGACGGCGCGACGCTCTCCGGGGCGAAGATGGTGAGCTTTGCGCATAACGACGCCGCTTCGCTCGACGAGACGCTGACGCGCCACGCCGGCAAGCGCCGCATGGTGGTGGTTGAGGGCGTCTACTCGATGGACGGCGATACGGCGGATCTGCCGGCGTTGCTCGATGTGTGCGATGCCCACGATGTGCCGCTCTATCTGGACGAGGCGCACTCCTCGCTGGTCTACGGTGAGACCGGTCGCGGGCTGGGTGAGCATTTTGGCGTCGAAGATCGCATCGGGGTGCATTTTGGCACGCTGAGCAAAGCCTTTGGCGGGGTGGGCGGCTTTGTGTGCGGGGAAGCCTCGATCATGCGTTACCTCAAGTGCTACGCGGCCTCCTTTCAGTTCTCGTGCGCGCTGCCGCCGGCGATTGTGGCGGCGATGCGCAAGAGCCTGGAGGTGGCCACGCGCGACAACACGCTGCGCGAGAAGCTCTGGGCCAACGTGCGCCACTTCCGCTCCAACCTGGTCTCGATGGGGCTGGATATTGGCGAGTCCACCTCGCAGGTGATCCCGATCATCGTGGGGTCGTCGGGTGAGCAGCTCATTGAGCTTGCGATGGCCGCCCAGGAGCGCGGGCTCTACCTGCAGCCGATCGATTTTCCGGCGGTGGAGGCGCATAGCCGTCGCTTCCGTATCTCGGTCTCGTCGCAGCTGAGCGCGGCGGATATCGATGAGGCCTCCAACATCATCGAAGACGTGATCGCGCGTCCCCTGGGGCTTGTGGGCGCGGCGTGAACCAGGCATGGCAGGTGGGTGGCGAAGGTGAGTGAGACGACGATCGATCTGAGCGATGCGGGGATCTCAAAGACGTTGAGGCGTCTGCGTCGCCGCCCGCTTGTGGAGCCTGAAGGGTGGCCTCTCGGAGTGGGGGGGGAAGCGCTTGAGGGGCGGGCGCTGGTTGAGAGCCTGTTGCCTCAGCGCGGCCCGATGCTGTTGGTTGACGAGCTGGTGGGCGTTGACCTTCAAAAGCGTCTGGCGCTGGGGCGGCGTTTGATTGGCGAGGATCATGTGGGGCTGGAGGGGCATTTCCCAGACGATCCGGTGCTGCCCGGGGTGTTGCTCATCGAGATGATGGGGCAGGCGGGGTTGTGTCTCTACACGCTGCTCTTGCGCCAGGAGCTCCCGGAGGAGGCCGCCGAACTTCAGGTGAGGGCGACGAAAATCCTGGGCGCGCATTTTGTGCGAGAGGTGCGGCCGGGGGACAGCGTGGAGCTGCTCGTGCAGGCCACTCGCTTTGATACGATGCTCGGCGAATGCGTGGCCCAGGCCCTGGTCGATGGCGAGGTGGTGGGGGTGATGGCCGGCGAAGTCACTGTTTTTTGACTTTTTAGAGAGGGGGGGCTTCGGCTGGTTTGAGCGGGGCGTTTGTACGCGTTGCGATGGGTACGGTTTGTCGACGATCTGGCCGACCGAGGGAGGGACGAAGTTGTTGTGCCGTGCGGGTGATCGGCGCTTCAATCAGTTTGTTACATTGGGGTGTGGAGGCTGACCCCGGGTCGTGTGAAACCTGACCCGGGGTCGCGTTTTGTCCGACCGAGGGAGGGACAAGACCGAGGGTTTATGTGGGGGAACTCGCGTTCAAACAGTCTGTTACAAAACGCTATGCGGCATGTGGTTTTTGTTGGGTGACAGCCAACTCAAAAGGTTGTTGCGGCGAGTGGGGTGATGATGATGGAGGGGTCACCGGTTCTTGTGAGGACCTGGATTTGAGGAGGACGCCGATGCCCCTTGCGCCGCATAACCCGTCGAAGTTGGTGGGAAGTCATTGGAGTCGGGTGAATCCCGAAGATCGAGGCAAGCACTGGGAGGTCGTGCGTTTTGATCGTCGCCGGGGTGAGGCGGTGCTGCGCGGGGTGCTCACCGGGGAGGAGGTGGCGCTTCCCTGGCGCGATCTTCGGGATCGTGAGCGGTGGTTGCCGGGGTGGGTGTGAGGCTCAGCGCTGCATAAAGGCGCGGAAGCGGCGCCCTTTGATCTGGCCGTCCTGAATCTGGCGCAGGGCATCACCGGCGATGTCGCGGCGCAGGGCGACAAAGGCGATGTGGTTCTGGATCTGGATGTCGCCGATGGCGTCGGCCTCAAAGCCGAAGTCGCGGGTGAGCGCGCCGACGATGTCGCCGGGGCGAAGTTTGTCTTTGCGGCCGCCTTTGATAGCGACTGTCATGTTCGCGGCCGCAGGCGGAGGCGGCGCCGAAGGGGAGGGGGTTGAGGCGGTGACCTGACGAGCATCGGCCAGATGATCTTTAAAGTGTGGGAGCTTTCGGCTGTCTTCGGGGCCGACGAGCGTGATGGCCAGGCCCTGTTCGCCGGCGCGTCCGGTGCGGCCGACGCGGTGCACAAAGGCCTCGGCTTCGCGGGGGAGCTCGAAGTTGATGACGGCGTCGAGCGCGTCGATGTCCAGGCCCCGGGCGGCGACGTTGGTGGCGACGAGGTGGCGCAGGCTGCCGTTGCTTAAGCGCAGGAGTGTGGTCTCGCGGTCGCGTTGTTCCATGCCACCGTGCAGGGTTTCGGCGCTGTAGCCGGCGCTCTGTAGGCGCTCGACCACGGTCTCGCAGGTGTCGCGCTGGTTGCAGAAGATCACGGAAGAGGTCGGGGCGAAGTTCTGAAGCACCGACTCCAGCGCGTCGAGTCGAGCGACGTCGCCGAGCTCCACGATGACCTGGTCGATGTCGGGCCGCTCCGCCTGACCGACCACCGAGATCTGGCGGGCCTGCAGTTGGAAGCGCTCGCTGAGCTCGCGGATGGCCCGGGGGAAGGTCGCCGAGAAGAGCAGCGTCTGGCGCCTTGTGGGGCAGGCCTCGGCGATGGTGGCGACATCGTCAAGAAATCCCATATCGAGGAGGCGGTCGGCCTCATCGAAGACGAGCGTTTTGACGCGGGAGAGGTCGATGGTCTCGCGGTCCAGGTGGTCGAGAAGACGGCCGGGGGTGGCCACGACCACGTCGACGCCGTGCTCCAGGGCGACGCGCTGGCGAGAGAAGGGCGCGCCGCCGGTCACCGTAAGGATCTGGGTGTTGGGCAGCGCGCGGGCCAGGCGGCGCAGCTCGTCGGTGACCTGGCTTGCGAGCTCGCGCGTGGGACAGAGCACCAGGGCCTGAGGCAGAGGTTGGGCGGGGGAGACGCGGTGGAGCAGCGCCAGCCCGAAGGCGGCGGTTTTGCCGGTGCCGGTGCTCCCTAGCCCCACGACATCCTGGCCGCGCAGCGTCAGCGGGAGGGTGGCCGCCTGGATGGGCGTCATCTGGTGGTAGCCGAGCTGGTCGAGGGTCTCCAGCCAGTGGTTTTCGATGGAGAGGGTGGCGAAGGGCGCGGTGTCGGGCGCGGCGGAAGAGGTCGAGCGAGAGGTGCTCAAAGGATGGGTCCGGGGGTGGGAAGGAAAAGGAGTCTAACCTGGGCGCACCATGGAGGTTTTGGCGGTCGGGGTCAAACGCAGCGGGGTGAGTGCGCTTTCAGACGTGCCATTTTCGGGCGGGTGGAAGGTGGCGTGGGTGGGCTGAGGAGAACGTCGCAAACAGTTTGTTACACAAGGGGCAAGAAGGGGGGGATGCGTGGCGAGTGGTGGGGGGAGGTGGGAGGGGCGAAGTTGTTGTGTAGAGCGGTGGATCGGAGCACTCAAGGGTGTGAGCATCATGCGGATCGCGCGAACACTCGTCAGACGATGAGATGGTTCAAGAACCTGTGAACGTCGATGAAAATGACCGTGGGTCGGTAGAAGTCGTTGTCACATGCGGGTGATCGCGGCATGAGGTGTGGGCGAAAAACCCTCTTCGTATGTGTTTTGTGATCATCCGGTGCAACATGTTCAAGAACCCTTGAACGGTGGGGGTTGGTGACCGTGGGTCGGTGGAAGTCTTTGTGGGATGCGGCTCATCCCGACACGAAGTGTTGCAATAGAATTCTTGGCGGGGGGATTCTTCGTCTCTAGGATGATCGGCGTTCAAGACCTTGTGAACGGGGATTTCTGACGACGCTGAGGAGGATGTATGCGTAGGCTGATCGGGTCGATGGTGCTGAGTGCGATGGTGGTGGTGCTGGGAGCGGGGTGTGGAAGCGAGAACACCGATGATGCTCGCCATGGCAGGGGAGACGTCGGCGGCGAAGAGGATGTTTTGGATGCGCCGGATGGCGGTATGCCGGATGGCGGTGGAAGTGACGCGGGCGGTGATGGGGGGGATGTTGACGATAGCGGCAACGATCCGCAGCGCCCCGGGGGACTTGTGGCCGAAGTGTGGTCGGATGAACCGCTGGCGATCGATGACGCCCGGCGCGATGCGGCGCGCCAGGCCTATCAGGCGCTCGACAAAGACACCCTGGCCGATGGCTTTGATCCGGACGCGTTCTACGCGGTCTTTCACGAGTTTGCGCTCACCCATTTCGGGCCGGTGAACCAGCCTTTGCTCGAGGCGCGCACGGGCGATGCCGTGAACTTTGTGGAGAGCGGCGCCTGGCATTACGCATCGCGCTCCTCGGCCACCGTCGCCTTCGAGACCACGCGACCGGTCATTGGCTGGGTGGAGTACGGGAGCTCACCCGAGGCGCTCGATGAGCGCACCGAGGCCTCAACGCGACCGACCTTTTTGCAGATGCACCATCTTCGGGAGCTGCCGGCCGACACCACGATCTACTTTCGCTGGGTGGGGCGCGACGCCACCGGCGAAACGATTGCCTCGGTGGTGCAGGAGCTGACCACCGCCGATCCGGCGCCTGCCGAAGCGCTGATCGAGCTTCCCGGCACGCTTGAGGGCCCGCCCTACCGCCTCGATCAGAGCGGGGCGACCTACTTGCTCACCGAAGACTTAAGCGGCGCTCAGAGCGCGGTGGTGCAGATCGTGGCCAGCGACATCACCCTCGATCTGGGCGGGCATACCATCACCTATGGTGAGGGGAGCATCCCTTCCATCGACGCCGGGCATGCCGAGCAGGCGGCCAGCGGCGTGTGGGCGCGCAGCAACGAGGTCAGCGGGGTGCGCGTGCTCAACGGGCGCATCATCGAGGGCGGTGTGGGTAACTCCGGCGCCTCATCCAGCGGGGGGCTTCATGCCGTCTACCTCTCCGGGGTGAGCGATGTGGAGCTTGCCGGGCTTGATATCGCCTACCAGGCCGCGCAGATTCACGCCGTGCATCTTCGTTATCCCCAGGGGCAGGTGCAGGTGCACCATAACCGTTTTAAAGATCGGGGTTACGTCATCACCAACCGCCACGGCTCCGGCGGCGGGCGCCCGCTGCAGATCTCGGATACCAGCCAGAATCACGCGCAGCCCAACGCCTACGCCCTGCATCATAACCTGGTACTGCGCACCCGTCAGAACGGGCTTCGCCAAGCCAACACCATCACCGACAACGAGATCTACGTCGACAGCTGGTCGACCAACTCCTTTGCCATTCAGCCGCACTCGGCGCCCGATACGGTGGCCGGGGAGGTGCTGCGAAACAAGATATTTATGAGCGGCTACCACTCCATCGCCGTGAGCTGGGCGCATCTGGATCTGGAGGTGGCTCAGAACCTGGTGCAAATGGAGGGCGTGAGCACCGAGAGTCGGCGCTACTTTGAGAGCTGGGGCGATATGGACTCGCTCAACGGCTTCCGCATCACCAACTACGGCGGGGGCGGTCAGGTGCGTCATAACCTGGCCTACCGCGACAACCTGATCGTGGGGCGCGCACGGGGCGGCGGCATCATGCGTGGTACCGAGTTGTTTAGCGACGCCACCATCACCGAGACCCATTGCGACTCAAACCTCATCGACATCCGCGCCCTCGATGAAGTCACCCTGGATGCCGCTCCGGTGGTCACGCAGGGCGTTCATGATACCCGGCCCGATCATGAGCCGACCTACTACATCGATAACCACCTGCGCTCCAACGTGGCGCTGGTGCGTTTTGGGGATTCTTACGGGCGAGGAAACCGGCATACCTTTATCAACCCTCGCTTTGAGAAGGTGGGCGACCACCCGGAGTTTGCGACCTTCATCTTCGACGGGGGCTATGAGAGCTACGACCACCTTCTCATCGATCCGGTCTTTGAGGGGGGCGCGGCGGTCGATGATGTCTGGTGGCGGCGCACCAGCAAGCGCAGCTACTACAGCGTGGCCTACACGCTGAGCGTGGAGGGAGACGCCGGCTCGCCGGTGCAGATCGACGACGTCGATGGGGAGCGGGTCTTTGAGGGGCAGCTCGATGACGGGGGGCGGCTTGAGGTGGTGCTCGAGCAGATGACGATCCGCCCGGCGGAGTGGGAGGAGGGCGCCGGCGGGGCGGTGGGGCAGGTGCGCGACCATCAGAAGATCATGCACACCCCGCACCGCGTGCGGGTTGGCGAGGAGGTGCAGGAGGTGACGATGGACTCGCGCAAAAACGCGATGTTTTGACGAAGAACGTCTCAGAATTTTGAGGCTGTCCTTACGTGATTCTGTGAAAATTGATCGTAGGAGGGTTAAAATTCGCTGAATTTACTTCAAAAAGCGCCCCTCGGGGCGCTTTTTTTGATCTGGTACGGGGGTTGCAAACGTGTGAGGAGTGACCTGTGATGACGCGCCTGATGCGCTCCAACGATGAGGACTTTTTATGCTTCGACATCTCCCCCGACATCTTCTCAGTGTGGCGTTGACCTTGAGTCTGGCGGCCTGCTCGACACAGGTGGACGAGCAACCCAACACTGATCCCGAGCCCGAGGGGCCGGGCGATGTGGTGCGCAGCGAGCTCAGCCGCATCATCGCGCCGGAGGTTGAGGCCACGGTTCAGGAGCAGCTCGCTTCCGATAACCGCGACTTCGCCTTCGATCTTTTCGCGCAGCTGCGTGAGGAGGGGGAGCCGGGCGATAGTATCTTTGTCTCGCCGCATTCGATCTCGCTGGCGTTGGCGATGACCTACGGCGGAGCGCAGGAGAATACGAAGACGGAGATGGCCGAGGCGCTGCGTTTTACGCTCCCCGATGATGAGCTGCACCCGGCGTTTAACCTGCTCGATCAGGAGCTGGCCAGCCGCTCGGAGTACGTGCCCTCGGAGGAGAGTGGCGGTGAGCCGCTGGTGCTCAACGTGGTCAATCAGACCTGGGGGCAGCAGGGCTTTCCTTTCGAGTCGGATTACCTCGATCTGCTCGCGCTTCATTACGGCGCGGAGATGCGTCTTGTGGACTTCATGAGCGCTGCGGAGGCGATTCGCGGTGAGATCAATCAGTGGGTCGAAGACCAGACCAACGAGCGCATCAAAGATCTGCTGCCCGAAGGGGTGCTCAGCGCCGACACTCGCCTGGTGCTGGTCAACGCGATCTATTTTTACGGCAGCTGGCTCAGCCCCTTTGATGAAGATCTGACCGAAGATGCGCCTTTCACGCTCCTGGATGCGAGCCAGGTGAGTGTGCCGATGATGCGTCAGTCGGCGGAGTTCGGGTTTTATGAAGACGAGACCACGGTGGCGGCGTCGCTTCCTTACGTGGGCAATGAAGCCTCGCTGATTCTGTGGATGCCGGCCGACGCCGAGGCGGACTTCGGGGCCTGGGAGCAGGGGCTGACGCGCGAGGACTTTGATGCGATTGCGACTCAGGTGCGTGGCGCGACCGATGGCGAGGTGTTTTTGCCGCGCTTTGAGAGCGAGGGAGATTACACCCTGGTCGATACCTTTAAGGCGCTGGGGATGGTGGATGCGTTTGACTTCTGCGACGCGGATTTCGGCGGCATCACCGGTGCGGAGCCCTGCACCCCTGGCGAGTCCCTCTACATCTCGGAGATCCTGCATAAGAGCTTTGTGAGCGTGGATGAGAAGGGCACCGAGGCGGCTGCGGCCACGGCGGTGATTATGGATACCGAGACCTCGGTGCCGGTGGATCCGCCCAGCGTGCGTTTTGATCGGCCCTTCTACTACGCGGTCTACGATCACGGCACCGACACGATCCTCTTTATGGGGCGGATGCTCGATCCGAGCTGAGCGCTCGTTGCAGGTGAGGTCGGCCCGTGGGAAGGGCCGGCGATGCGTATGAATAGCCCGCTGTGGCCCGGCGTCTGACCGGGGCACAGCGGGTTTTTGTTTGCGCGGCGCAACGGGCCGCCGCTGGAGCGTGACGAGGATGCTGCCGCAGTGATGCGGCGCGCGTTTCGGGAGGTGATTTGTGGCGGGTTCGACCAGGGGTGAGACGGGGCAACATCGGGGAGTGCGACGGCAGGCTATGATGGTGGGGGCGCTGCTGCTGGCAATGGTGCCCCGGGCGTCACAGGCCGAGCCTGCCGCGAGCTGCGAGGTGGTGGGCGAGGCGTCGGGGTGGATCGATCTGAGCTGCGGAAGTGCTCGGGTGATGGTGCAGAGCGGACCGGCGCTGAGCGGGTCTGTGGCGCGCCAGTTTGCGTATGCTTCCGACCGCATCCGCGCCGAGATTGGCGGTGGGGTCAGCGGCGAGGATGTGCGCGCGCAGATCGGTGGTCAGTCTCAGGATGCGATCGCCTTTGTGGTGCGTGCCGATCGCACAAGTCTGCTGGGGTATCCCATGATCGATCCCGAGGGGGAGATACGTCACCGCGGCCTCTCCGCGATCATTGAAACACCCACCCACCAAAGGGTTAGGGCGAGCTGTGTGATGGAGGCTTCGAGGTTCGAAGCGCGGCGTTGTGAGGCGATATTAGGTCAGCTGAAGGAGCGAGGCATCAACGCGCCGGCGATCCGGGCCGGCGATGGGGTGCGTGTGGGGGGCCAGCGCCTGGCGCTGAGCTCCGATTGCGACGTGGCGTCCAGCGGTCGGGTTGTCTGCGATGGCGGTGAGTTCAACAGGCAGGAGGGGGATGTCGCTGCGACTGCGGCAGCCCACCGAGAGGCCATCGCGACGATGACGCGTCATAACGGGCAGGGGGGCATTCATAACCCGCACACCGAGCACGCCTGCACGCTGCTGGGGCAGCCGGCGACGTGTCATGCCGTAGGTTGGAACGGGGTCACAGACACCGCCTCCCACTGGTTGTACTCGGCGCATGTGGAGCGTGGTGCGAGCTCGGTGCACCTCTCCTGCTGGTTTGATGCCGAGGAGGCGATGCCCTCGCCATGTCGCGACTTTTTCGCGGAGGTGCACCGTGCGGCGGGGCGCTGAAAGCGAAGGGCGCGGCGCAGACTGAGCCTGGTGCGGCGTATCAGGCCGGGAGCTCCTCGTGGGGGCGCTCAGCCTCGGCGCTGGCCTGCAGCGAGGAGGCCATGCGCACGCGCACCGTGGTGCCCTCGCCGGGGGTGGAGCTGATGGCGATGTCACCGCCGAGAAGATCGCAGAAATGGCGGGTGATCGTGAGGCCCAGCCCCGTGCCTCCAAACTGGCGTGTGGTGGAGGTGTCAGCCTGGGTGAAGGCGTCGAAGACCCGCTCGAGCTGCTCGGGGCTCATGCCGATGCCGGTGTCGCGGACTTCAAAGAGCAGCTGATCGCTCTCGGGGCAGCGGCGGGCGCGCAGGCTGATCTGCCCCTCGCGGGTGAACTTGCAGGCGTTGCTCAGAAGATTGAAGAGGACCTGCCGGACTTTGGTGGCGTCGGAGCACATCTGGCCCAACTCGCCATCGACCTCAAGGCTTAAGGTGTTGGCGTTTTTCTCGGCCAGGGGGCGGGCGGTGTCGCAGATCTCGTCGAGGAGGGTGCGGGTCTCAAAGGGCTCGACATGCGTGGTCATCTTGCCAGCCTCGATCTTGGAGAGGTCGAGGATGTCGCTGATGATCATGAGCAGGTGTTTGCCGGCGGTGCGGATGCGGCGCAGGTCGGGCAAAAAGCCCTCGACGCGCTGCTGCGGGGTGTGGTCGGTCTCCTGGCTCATCAGCTGGATCTCTTCCATGAGCATCTCGGAGTAGCCGATCACGGCGTTGAGCGGGGTGCGCAGCTCGTGGCTCATGTTGGCCAGGAAGGTGCTCTTGGCGAGGCTGGCCTCAATGGCTTCGTCGCGGGCCTGACGCAGCTGGAGGTCGGCCTCTTTGCGCTCGGTGATGTCGCGCATCACGAGCACCACACCCTGGCGGCCGCTGCCTTCCAGGGCGCCAAAGGCGATCTCGGCCGGGAAGACGCGATCATCGGCGCTCAGCGCGCTGTGCTCTTCGGTGAGGCCGAAGGCGCCGGCGGCGCTCTCGCGGGCCTGGCGGGCATCGAGTGAGATGACCAGTTCCTCGATCGGGCGGTTGAGGAGGGCGTCGCGCTCTCGGCCCAGGATGCGGGCGGCGGCGTTGTTGGCGTTGAGCACGCGCCCCTCAAGGTCGAGGGTGAGGATGCCGTCGGGGGCGGTCTCAAGCACCGCGCGGGTCTCGGCGGCGGTGGCGCGCACGGTGTCGACAAGCCAGCCCTGGAGGTGGTCTTTGAGGAGGATGACGGCGAAGACCATCGAGCTCAGCCCGAGCACGCCCACAGCGCGGTGGGCCAGGTCCAGGCGAGGATCGAGCTGGTAGGGGAAGGTGTGCCCGAGGACCTCGGCGCCGATGAAGCCGCTCCAGGTCAAGAACGCCACGACCATCCAGACGATGGCGGTGCGGGCGTTAAAAAAGAGCAGCGAGTAGACCGGCATCAGCAGGAGCCAGTTGACCGGCGGGGCGTGCAGGCCCCCGAAAAGGGTGCTCAGCCCGGTGAAGAGGGCGTAGAGGGTGAAGATCAGGAAGTTGCCGGCGATGTTGAGGCTGCCGGTCCACTTCAGCAAAAAGGGGGTGAGCGCGGAGGTCACAGTGGCTGCGGCCACCGCCCACATCGCCGCCGGAGAGCCGCCGAAGTGGTAGAGCGCACAGGCGATCGGACCCCAGCCCAGGAGCGCGAAGACCGACTGCACGGCGATGCGCGCCTGGCGTCGCTGCAACCCTTCTTCGGGAAAATGCGCGGGTACAAAATAGTCGACCAGGGTGGTCATAAAGCCCCCGTAGAGAGGTTCCGACGGCGCTCGCGTCAACACGCGAGAAGTTCTCCGAGCGGACTCCACGTAAATTGAAATAGGGGGGCCTTATACCCCCCGGGGGCGAGCCACGCAACGGCCGGGGGGGGGGCGGGCCGGCGGAGCTGCGCCAGAGGCGCTCGGGTGAGGCGGCCGCAGGGGCAGAGAGGTTACGCCCGGCCTCGCGTCTCAGTTATCGACTTTATAATTGAAGACGCGCGACTCGCCGCTATCGAGCAGGCGCAGGGTGACCACACCTACGTCGTCGGGTTTGCCCAGGAAAAGATCGAGGAAGCTGTCTTCGATGATGCGCTCCCAGGTGGCGGGTTCGATGCCGTGGACCAGCGGGGTAATTCCGACCCAGCGCTTCTGGCCGGGATGCTCTTCGACGAAGAAGGTCCCGACCTGGCGAGCTTCGCCCTCGGCCGGTTTGTAGATGGCCTCGAAGATGGTGTCGTCGCCTTTGTAGCGGCCCTGAATCTGCACGCGCAGCGGGAGGATGCGGATATCGCGGGCGGCCGCGGCGCTGAGCTCTTCGGGGGCGTCCAGATCGATGAGCGCACGCAGCAGGCGCTGCTCTTTTTTTTTGCCCTCAAGGTCCCAACGCCAGTGACCTTTCTGGCGGACGCGGAAGGTGTCGGTGTTGCGCCCGCGCAGGATCAGGAAGTTGCCGTCGTAGGTGTAATCGCCGGTCTCAATGGCGCGGCGCGAGTCGTTTTTGATCTGGTAGCGGGTGAAGCTGCCGTCGATGCGGAAGGCCAGCTGCTGGCGGGTGCGCTCGTGGCCGCGCTCCAGGTCAAAGTCTTCGGGCACGTAGAACCAGACCCCGCGGATGGCTTCGGGCAAGAATCGAGAGGACATCACTGCTCCCTGAGTTCGGCGATGGTGAGGGGGATGGGGGTGGCCAGGCGACCTGCCACCTGGGCGGCCCAGGCCTGACGGGAAAGATGCGAGCGCAGGTGGTCGGGGCATGGAAGCTCCAGGGCCTGGCCGCCGGTGCGGCGGATCAGGCTGACGACCTCGCCATCGAGCAGGACGGCCAGCGGGGCGGAGTTGGCCGAAGAGGTGGCGCTGCGGATCTTCTCGGCGCTGTCGCTTCCAAGTTCGATCTGCACAAAGGGGATACCGCCCGGGCTGGAGCGAAGTTCGCTCGTAGTCAGGTCTTCCTCGGTGGCGAGCACCTCTCCCACATCAAGGGTGCGCCAGCCGTCGCGGGCCGGGAAGACCTCTACGCGGGTATCCCCCAGGGCCAGGCGGCGTGTGAAGCGGTGCAGGGTGGCGAAGTCGGCGCTCCACAGGTGCACGCGATCGGGGCTGACCTGGCCGGGGTTCTGGCGAACTTCAATCCCTTCGGGCAGCTGGCTGGCGAGCTCGATCCAGTGCGGGCTGCTCTCGCTCACGGGGCGGATCTCGAGCTTGCCGGGGGCCAGCAGCGCGCCGCGGACCACCTGCGCGGAGGCGGCGCCGGGGGCGACGACCTGGATATGGTTCTGGGGGGTGACGATCGCGCGTGGATCTTTAACGCCGATGGCTTTGAGCCGGGTGATGATGCGCTCGGCGGCCTCTTCCGCGAGCAGGCGGCGGGCGCGGGTGCGTTTGTTTTCGTCAGGCTCGGCTTCAATCTGGGGGGACTCCACCACAAGGGTCATACGCACGGTGCGGTCGGAGTGGCGTTGAGTGCGCTGGGCCTCGGCGCTGGTGGCTGCCGGGCCGGCCAGAATGGCCGTGGTGCCCAGCAGTGCGACCAGCGCGACGGCGGCGCCTCGAAGACCGGAAAATGTGCGAGCGTTCATGGTGGAGTCCCTGAGGTTAGAAAGGTGTCAGCATCCCATCATCACATCTGACGGCTGACGTAGTCGATAAAGTCAATCTTGGTGATGATCCCGACGAGCTTTTTGCCATCGAGCACCAGCACGACCTTGTTCTGGCGGAAGAACTGCCCGATGAGGCTGACGCGGTTGGAGGGCTCGACGATCGCGAAATGCGACTCGATGAGGCCGTCGATGGGGTCGTCGCCCTTGCCGCCCTCGCTCAGGAGGTGATTGAGCACGTCGGATTCGTTGACGATGCCCACGATGCGCTCGCCATCAATGACCGGGAGCTGGCTGATGCCGTGGGTCTTCATAAGCCCCACAACCTCGGCGACGGTGGCGCCCTTCTCGGTGGTGTAGACGGTCTGCTCCTGACCGTTGAGCATGTCGGCGACGGTGCCCACCCCGCGATCTTCGTCGAGGAAGCCGTTCTCGCGCATCCACTCGTCATCAAAGATCTTGGTGAGGTAGCGACCGGCGGTGTCGCACATGATGGTGACGATGTTGGCGTGGCGGTCGATGCGCTCGGCGTATTTGACCGCGCCGGCCAGGCAACCCCCGGAGGAGCCGCCGGCGAAGACGCCTTCTTCGCGCACCAGGCGACGGGTGGTGATGAAGCACTCTTTGTCGCTGACGCGCACGACTTCATCGACGAAGTCGAAGTCCATGGTGGAGGGAATGATGTCTTCGCCAAAGCCCTCGACCAGATACGAGTTGGCCTCGGTCATTTTGCCGGTCTTGAAGTAGTCGTAGTAGATCGAGCCGATGGGATCGACGCCGACGACCTGGATGTTGGGGTTTTGCTCTTTGAGGTATTTGGCGGTGCCGCTGATGGTGCCGCCGGTGCCCATGGTGGCGACGAAGACGTCGATCTTGCCCTCGGTCTGCTCCCAGATCTCGGGGCCGGTCTTGATGTAGTGGGCCCGGGGGTTGGAGGGGTTGTGGTACTGGTTGGCGTGGAAGGCGTTGGGGGTTTCCTGCGCCAGGCGGATGGCCACCGAGTAGTAGGAGCGGGGGTCATCGGGCTCAACGGCGGTGGGGCAGACGACCACGCGAGCGCCGAAGGCGCGCAGCGTTTTGATCTTCTCATCGCTCATCTTATCGGGCATCACGAAGATGCACTTATAACCCTTGATGGCCGCGGCCATCGCAAGGCCCATGCCGGTGTTGCCGCTGGTGGCCTCGACGATGGTGCCGCCGGGGCGCAGCGCACCGGAGGCTTCGGCATCTTCGATGATCTGCAGCGCGGGGCGATCTTTTACGCTGGAGCCGGGGTTGAGGTACTCCAGCTTCAAGAAGATGTCTGCCTTGACATGGCTGGCGATGGTGTGGCTCTTGACCAGCGGCGTGTTACCGATGACTTCCAGGATGTGATTGGCGGCTTTCATAGCGTTCTCCCGTGGAGGTGGCCGGTGCGAAAATTGGGCGTAAAAGACGCCCCAAGTGGTAGCACCACCGCCGCCGGGCGGACAAGGGAAGTTGGCAGGAGCGCCGAGATGGTGGGTGCGGTTGAGCCGGGTCGCAGGCTTAAGAACAGGCCGCAGCGGGCGGTGATTCCGCCAGAACAACGTCGATGATGGGAGCGAGACGATGGCCACGATCGTGGTGGGTGATGTCCACGGGTGTCTCCGTGAGCTCAAGCAGGTGCTGGCGCGGGCCGACTTTGAGCCGGGGCGCGACCGCGTCGTCTTTGTGGGCGATCTGGTCAACGGGGGGCCGGACTCGCTGGGGGTGATGCGTTTTGTGCGGGGCCTGGGCGACGGGGCCGAGGTGGTGCTGGGGAACCACGATCTGCATATGCTGGCGGTGGGGCTGGGAGGGCATAAGCCCCGCGATAAAGACACCTTTGAGGATGTGCTGAGCGCGCCGGATGCCGATGAGCTTCTGGAGTGGCTTCGCCATCGGCCGATGATCGTGCGCCGCGGTGAGAACCTGGTGGTGCACGCCGGGCTGTGGCCGAGCTGGACGGCGTCTCAGGCCGAGGCGGTGGCCCGGGAGGTGGAGGGGGCGCTTCGCGCGGACGACTACCGGCGCGTCTTTGAGGCGATGTACGGCAATGAGCCTCGCCAGTGGCATGAAGATCTTGAGGGGGAGGCGCGCCTGCGCGTGGCGATCAACATTATGACGCGCATGCGGGTGCTGGAGGGTGATGGCTCGCTGGAGTTCGACTATAAGTCAACCTATGAAGCGATTGAGGCGCCGCGGCATGCCTGGTTTGATGCCGAGCCCGCGCGCTGGGCCATCGATGGGGCCCAGCCGGGCGGGGTGCGCGTGATCTGCGGGCATTGGTCGGCGCTGGGTTATATGAAGACTCCCAGGCTGCTCGCGCTTGATACAGGCTGTGTGTGGGGTCGCGCGCTCAGCGCGGTGCGTCTGGAGGATGGGCACCTTTTTCAGGTCAATCGCGGCGGGCTGGACCTTTGATGTTGCAGGCGCGTTACCATTAACGTGGGTTTGACGCCTCCATGGCTCACCACCAGAATGCCGTGCCCTCGCGGGGTGTCTATGACGCCGTGAGCTGCCCTTGCCCATGACTGTTCCCGAGCTTTGAGACATCGCTATGAGTTCCCCGAATCGGCGTGAGTGGAAGCGACGCCCGCTGAGCTCGAAGAGTTTTGCGCTGACCCAGCCCAACTTTTTTCTCAACGTGGCCGAGCTCTTTTTGCAGTTTCGGGTCGTGGAGAGCAACGTCGGCGAGGGGGAGGAGCACTGGCTGCGCCACCGCACCTTTGAGAGCGTGGATGGGTTATTGAGGGAGATCGCCGCGGAGCGTGTGCCCGACGTGATTCTTGTGCGCACCGATGACGTGGAGCTTGCTGCCGATGGGGTGCAGCGGCTGCGCGTGGCGCTGAGCGGACTTCCCACGCGGATCTGGCTGTATGGTGCGAGTCACGAGGTGTTGGAGGAGCACTTCTGGCGCCCGGTCTATGAGGCCGGCGCCGACGATGTCTTCTCCTGGCGGCCCCATGGGGCCACCGAGCGTTTAAAGCTGCGCTTGCGTGCGCTCGCAAAAAGGCTGGGGGTGCGCACCGAGATCGATCATGCGCTGGAGCTTGTGCGTAAAACCATCGATGTGCTGCCGCATGCGGTCTTTATTCGCGACGCCAGCGCGCAGCTGGTGTTCTGCAACCGCTATGTGTGTGAGTTTATCGGGCGTCCGGAGCGCGAGTTGATTGGCACGGGGGTGACCGAGGTGGTGATCGGGCCGGGGGATCATCATTATCAGCAGCAGGGCTTTGAGCAGGTGTTCAAGAGCGGGCGACCGCTGGCGCGTGAGGAGGAGTGGGTGCGCGCCGATGGGGCCTCGCGCTGGTTTCAGGTCACCCGGCTGCGGATTCAGGGGACCGATGGGCGGCGTTATGTGGTGGGGCTGGCTACCGACGTGACCGACGTGCGCAGTCTGGCGGAGCAGATCAGCGAGCGCGATCAGGTGCTGGCGCAGATCAATGAGCATATGCCGGCGATTCTCTTTCAACTTGAGGAAGATGTGGAGGGTAACTTTCGTCTGCCCTACCTCAACGTCGGGATGTTGCCGGGATTTCAGGCGCTGCGGGAGCCGGGTGTGCGGGGAGAGGATGCGTTGGGCCGGATCGTCCCCGAGGACCTGGCGAAAGTTCAGGACGGTGAGGTGGCCCAGCCGGGCGATGTATGGCGGGGGCAGTTTCGGATGATCGATGATGAGGGGAGGGTGCGCTGGATGTCGGGTCACGCCACGGCGGCCGAGCGCGTAGAAGGGCGGATTCGCTGGTTTGGGGTGATCTCGGACATGACCGAGCGTCAGCTGATGGAAGAGCGACTGGCGATGGCCGACCGCCTGGCTTCACTGGGGACGCTCTCCAGCGGGTTGGCCCATGAGATCAACAATCCGCTCACGGTCATTACGAGCAACCTCGATGTGCTGCTTCGTCCGGTCGGGAAAATGGCCGATGCGGAGGTGGTGCAGGAGATGCTGGGCGCGGCGCGGGAGGGCGCGCAGCGTATCGGCTCGATCGTCGAGAGGTTGCGCGGGGTGGCGTCTTCGGGGGAGGGGGAGCCCGGCGCCGTGGATCTTCGGGCGATGGTAGAGACTGCGGTGCGCGTGGTGCGCCAGGACTTCCCGGTGGAGGTGCGGGTGCGACATCTGACCGATGAGGCGATCTGGGTCACCGGGGCGGCAGGTGGGCTTGTGCAGTCGCTGGTCAACGTGCTCATCAACAGCGCGAAGGCGGTCGAGGGCCTGCCTTCGGAGCGATGGGTGATCGATGTGGAGGTCGGTTTTGAGGCCGAAGCTGCCCGGGCGCATGTCGAGGTGCAGGACCGCGGCCAGGGCATGAGTGAAGATGTCTGCAGGCGCGCGATGGACCCCTTTTTCACGACACGGGAGGTCGGCGAGGGCAGCGGACTTGGGCTTTACTCCAGCCACGCCATTGTGGAGGCGATGGGCGGGGCGTTAACGCTTGAGAGCGAAGAAGGGGCGGGGACCCGGGTGCGAATGGTCTTTCCGGCGAACCTGGTGAGTCAGGCTGAGCAGGCTGCGCCTGCGACCACGCGGCGGCCTTCGGTGCTGGTGATCGACGATGAGCTGGCGATCGTGGAGGTGGTGGCGCGCCTGCTCAAACAGGATTTTAATGTGTTCCTGGCCACCAGCGCCGAGGAGGCGCTGGAGCGGTTGCTCGACGGGGAGCGTTACGATGCGATCATCAGCGATTTGATGATGCCGCAGATGAGCGGGATGGAGCTCTTTGCCGAGATCGCGCGCCGTTATCCGGAGCAGGCCGAGCGGATGGGGTTTATCAGCGGCGGCATTTACACCGATGAGGCGCAGCGTTTTGTGGATGAGCGCCCCGATCGTCTGCTACTCAAGCCTTTCGGTCCGCGGGAGCTGCGCGAGCTGGTGCATCGGGTGGCAGGACTCAAAGAGGCGACGCGCTGAGAGGATTTCGGGTTGGGCTCAGGTGCTCAGCGCGAAGCTGCGGGCGATGATCTGAGCGGTAAACCCGGCGCGCAGGTAGTAGGCGCGGGGTTGGATGAGCTCAAGATCGCCGCTGGGGCCCAGCCCCCAGACGCGGCTGGAGGCGCGGGCGCCTTTGGGGCGGATCTGCAAGACCCGGCCATCGCGGGCGGTGATGGCGTGGGCGTAGCCCTGGCGAATCGTGCGCATATGCCCCTCCCAGTCGGCTTGAAGCAGGGCTTCTTCGGCCGGTGTGGGTTGCCAGAGCAGAGGTTGACCTACGAGGCGCTCGCCAGGGCTCATCGACGTCTCACTGAGCACGGGGATAAAGAGCACGCGGGCGAGTTTCTGGCGCACGTGGCTTGTCTCCCAGCGGATCTCGTCGGGGTGGGCGAGCTCCACGCAGGTCACAAAGGTGGACTCGCGAGGTTTGCCGGTGGCGTCGACAGGGAGGGTTTTGAGCTCGATGCCCAACTCGGCGAAGTCGGGGGCCTGAGCGGTAGAGGCGTCGGCGCCCAGGGCGTCTTCGAGAAGTCGGCCCACCCAGCCCTTATCGCGGCGCAGGTTGGCGGGGACCGACACGCTGAGCTCACCGGCCAGCTCGGCCAGGGTGAGACCGGCCAGGCCGCGGGCGCGGGAGAGGAGTTCTGTGGGGGTGGTGGGCGTACGTCTCATGTGGCGAGCCTACTGCCGGAGGGCGGGCGTGGGCAAGCATCGCGCCGCGGTGTGTGTCAGCCCCGATGGGCGCGAGGTGCCTCGTCGAGCATGGCTTCCTGAATGCGGATCTTATGCTCCAGGCTCGAGAAGAAGGCGTTGAGAAAATAGAGTTTGACGAAGAGCAGCGCGCCCGGGGCCAGCGGGTGCAGCCGCGGGGTGTAGCGCCCCACCCAGCGAAGTTGGCTTCCCTGCAGGCTTTCCAGCACGCTGACGGTGGCGCCTCCCTTTAAGGGATGGGAGCCCAGCGCGCTGTAGCTCAAGCTCTGTCCCTCGACCACCTCGCCTATCACATAGCGCTGGTGGGTGTGCAGGGGGCCGAGTTTGTAGGTGGCTTCCAGGGTGGCGCCGGGCCGCAGCGTGATGGGGGAGACCTCGTCGAGGTCGACAGGCCAGATGCGGCTGTGGGCGGGGTCTTCGAAGGCTTCGACCAGAAGCTCCCAGAGGATCTCCGGGCTGAGGCGGGTGTCGATGCTGCGGTCGAAGGAGAGCATGGGGAACTCCGTTTACAGAGATGGCGAATAATCTGCGCGAAAACGAGTCTCGTCGCTATTCACCGGAGCGCTTCGGGGGTTAGACTTGCCCGAAGGCAATGCCTGAAACGCGAATGAAGAAGCCGACATCAGGTCTCGGAGAGCAGACTCGAGCGTAGGCATCGGTTGAGACGGCTTCTCAGAGGCTCGCGGGCCGAAGATAGTCACGCGATTGGCGTTGTCTCGGAAGTTGCCCGGGGGGTGAAGGATTGAGAGGTTGACAGGATGTTTAGCGTTAAGCTTTAAGGAGGCTCGCGGGGGGTCACCGCAGCAGTAAGAGGGGCAGACGTGGGACATAAGGAAGCAGACGCATACGCCAGGGGACGGGGGCGACTTGAGGCGTTGCGGCGCTACGAAATTCTCGACACCGAGGCCGAAGAGGCCTTCGATCGGCTGGTCCGGCTGGCGGCGCAGATCTGCGGGGCGCCGTCATCGACCATCACTCTGGTGGACGAGGAGCGGCAGTGGTTTAAAGCGCGACTGCGCGTCGATCTGGCGGAAACCGGGCTCGACGAGTCCTTCTGTAAGTTCGCGATCTGCGGCACTGAGGTGATGGAGGTGCCCGATGCGCGTAGCGATGAGCGCTTTGCCGATTATCCCAATGTGGTTGGTGAGCCGAAGATTCGTTTTTATGCCGGCGCGCCGCTGGTGACCCCGGAGGGGCATCGGCTGGGAACCATCTGCGTGTTTGATACGGAGTCTCGCGCGGAGCTCTCCGCCAAGCAGCGCCGCGCGCTCAGCGATCTTGCCGGGGTGGTGGTTGATGAGCTGGAGCTTCGCCGCGCGCGCCGCGAGCTCATGGAGAAGGTCGACCGGGAGCAGGGGCTTAAGGAGGCGTTGCTGGAGCGCCAGGAACGTCTCGATCTGGCGCTGGAGGCATCAAATCTGGGGCTGTGGGAGTGGGTACCCGGCGGCGAAACCCTGTGGATCAACGAACGGGGCGCCGAACAGCTCGGGGTGGTGCCCGGTGAGCTGAGCGTGGCGGCGTTTATCGGGCGTTTTGTGGAGAGCTCGCGCGGGGAGCTCGACCGCATCTTCGGGGCACTTCTCGAAGATCAGCGCTGCGCCCGGCTGGGGATCTTGCAGGTGGATCGCGGCGATGAGGCCAGCTGCGATCTTCGCTGGGTGGTGGTCTATGCGGCGCGGGGTTCGGAGTCGAGTCGCGATCACGTCATCGGTACGCTTCAGGATATTACCGAGGCCCGCAACGGCCAGCTGGAGATGGAGAAGCTGGAGAGGCTGGCGGCGGTGGGCACGATGGCCGCCGGGGTGGGCCATGAGATCAACAACCCGCTGGCCTACATCCTGGCCAGCATGGAGTTTGTGCAGGGGATGCTCGGGCCGTTGTGCGAGAGCGGGGCCGCGCAGGTGAGTCTTGCGCGGACGGATGTGGCCGAGGCGCTCTCGGCAATAAACGACGCCCATGAAGGGGCGCTGCGCATGCGCGATATCGTGCGGGAGCTTCGGATTCTGGCGCGGGATCCCAAACGGGACCAGCCGGCGGAGCCGGTTGCCATCGATGAGAGTCTCAACCTGGCGTTGCGTATGGCCCGCATTCACCTTCGGGGCATGGGGCGCATGGAGCTTGAGCGAGCGAGCAGCCGGCAGGTGCTGGCGACGCGCTCGGGCTTGACGCAGGTGTTGCTCAACCTTTTGCTCAACGCGGTCCATGCCGTCACGCAAAAGGACGATGAGCAACGGGGGCGAGTGGTGGTGCGCACCCTGGATCGCGAGGACCAGGTGATCATCGAGATCGAGGATAACGGGGTGGGCATCGCCCGGGAAAACCTCCCGCGGGTCTTTGATCCTTTCTTTACCACCAAGGGGCCCGACGAGGGGACGGGGCTGGGGCTGTCGACGTCAGTGAGGCTGGTGGAGCAGTTCGGCGGGCGCCTGGAGCTGAGCAGCGAAGAGGGGGAGGGGACGCTGGTGCGCTTGACGTTGCCGGCGGTTGCGCTGGCTTCGACTTCCGGTGCTAACAAGGCGTCTTCGGAGACCGCGCTTCACCGGGTTCTCGTGGTCGACGATGAGGTGCGTCTGGGCAAGATGTTCGTGAGGCTGCTGCGGGATCAGGCCGAGGTGGTCAGTGTGGAAGGGGTGGAGAAGGCATGGGAGGCGCTTGATTCAGGCGACTTCGACGTGATCTTCTGCGATCTGCATCTTCCCCTGGTCAGCGGGGCGACCTTTTATCGGGAGCTCTCTCGGGAGCGCCCGGAGCTGGCGCGGCGCGTGGTCTTTATGACCGGCGGGCTCTACAGCGATGAGGCCCGAGAGCTTGTGGCCTCCAGCGATAACGTGGTGCTCTATAAGCCTTTCGATCTGGCGGCGCTGCGTAAGGCGCTTGCCTCGGCGCTGGCGCGCGCGAAGGACTGAGCGCTGGCGCGCGTAAATCGCGGAAAAGGGCGGGGAGGGCGGCGCGCCTTCAGGCCAGAAGCGTGGGCATGGCGCGCGCCATGCGATGATGCGGGCCGACGCCTTCGATCTCAAAGAGGGGGGAGACGATCGTAAAGCCGTGGCGCTCATAAAAAGGCACGGCGCGCTGGCGCGCGTTGCACCAGACCAGCGTGAGGGTCGGGTCGGCCAGCGCCTGGCGGGTCAGGGCGTGCTCCAGGAGTCGGCCGCCGACGCCCTGGCCCTGCAGCTCGGGGGCGACGGCCATGCCGCGAAGCTGCCAGGCGGGCTGCGAGTCTCCGGGCATGGGGTTTTGAAAAAGCGAGAGCACACCGACGACCTCATCGCCGGCCCAGGCGGCGAAGTGGTGGGTGTGAGGGAGGTCATCGCCCTCAAAATGTGCGAGCTGGCCTGCGGGAAAGTGCGCTCGGAGTACCCGGGTGCGCAGAGGCAGGATGGTCGCGGTGGGGGCGGCGTCCAGGCGCAATGTCTCGGGGGCAGAGGCCACGCGATGCTCGACGCTGGTGGGGACCTTAGTAGTTTCCGAAAAACTCGGTCAGAGAGCAGTCCAGGGCGCGCGCCAGCTTAAAGAGGCTGGAGACCGAGGCGCTCGATTCGGCGCGCTCGATCTGCGAGAGCAGGCTGACTGAGAGCCCGGTGCGGCGCGACATCTGCTTGAGGGTCAGGCTGCGATCTTTTCGGGCCGCGCGGATGTTCTGACCGATGGTCACAAGAAGCTGCTCCTCCGGATCGATGAGCAGGCCCTTGTCGCGCAGGATGTTTTCCAGCGTCTGGTTGAACTCGTCCACATCAAAGGGTTTTTTGATGTAGTCGCTCACGTTGTACTTCATCGACGTGACGGCGGTGTCGACCGAGGGGTAGCCGGTGAAGATGATGATAGCGATGTCGCTGTCGAACTTGCGGATCTCCTCGAGTACCTCCATGCCGTTGAGCTCGGGCATCATGATGTCGAGCACGACGACGTGGAACTGCTCCTCGCGCAGAAGCTCCAGCGCGCGGGAGGGGCTGGTCTCGGTCTCGACGTGGTAGCCGCTCTGGCTGAGCAAGAGGTGCATGTATTCGCAGATGTCTTTATCATCGTCGATGATAAGAATCTTGATGGTGCGCAAGACGCCCTCCTTGGGTCCAGGGGCGGGTCCTCGGCGAAGCGAGGCAGATTCATACGGGGTTGACGAGGTGATGCAATGGGCGTGAGGGCAGGGGACGGCTTTGCGCCGGGGCCATTGCGCGCCGAGATGGCAGCGCTTTCGGCGGGCTGCCAGACCAGCGCACGAAGTCTAGAGGGGATGCGGGTAATATGTCAATTGAGCGCGTCGCCGCGCGGTGGAAGCGTGTCCTGGAGCGTGTTATAGCCCCGGGGGCAGGCAGGTGTTGGAATGCGCGAAAATCCGTGGAGCAACGATGCGCTACTGGCTGGTCAAGAGTGAACCGGATGTCTTCTCACTCGACGACTTAAAAAGTCTGAAAAAAAGTCCCTGGGACGGCGTGCGCAACTACCAGGCGCGCAACTTTATGCGCGATGAGATGGGCGTGGGCGATGCGGTGTTATTTTACCACTCCCGGGAGCGTCCGCCGGCGGTGGTGGGGCTGGCCGAGGTGGTCAGTGAGCCTTATCCGGACCCGACGCAGTTTGATCCGGGCAGCCCTTATTTTGATCCCAAAGCCACCGAGAGCAAGCCGCGCTGGTGGCTGGTGGATCTGGGCTATGTACGCCATTTCGCCCGCAAGGTGAGCCTGGAGCAGATCAAGGCCACCGAGGCGCTCCAGGAGATGATGTTGGTCAAGCGCGCTCGCCTCTCGGTGATGCCGGTGGAGCAGGCGCATGCCGAGTTGATTTTGACGATGGCCGGGGAGGCCCCATGAATCCGATCGCGATCAGTGAGCGTCTGGTAGAAGAGCTTAAGGGTGTAGAGTTTGAGCCGCCGATTAGCCACGCCTACCAGCCGCTGGAGTATGCCTGGGAGTCGCATAAGCTCTATCTGGAGCGTTACGGGCAGAAACGCCCCCGGCCGGTGATGCTGGTGGGCATGAACCCGGGGCCCTGGGGGATGGCGCAGAACGGGGTGCCCTTTGGCACCATTGAGATGGTGCGGGACTGGATGGGGGTGGAGGCGCCGGTGGGACAGCCGGCCGATGTGCATCCGAAGCGGCCGGTCGACGGGTTTGAGTGTCCGCGGAGCGAGGTCAGCGGCTCCAGGCTCTGGGGCTGGGCGCAGGAGCAGTTCGGCACGGCGGAGCGCTTCTTTGAGGCCTTCTTTGTGCATAATTATTGCCCGCTGTTGATCCTCGACGAAGACGGAAAAAACCGCACCCCGCCTCAACTTCGTAAGGGTGAGAAGGCCCAGGTGTTGCCGCCCTGTGATCGGGCGTTGCGCGATCTTGTGGCGTATTTTGAGCCGCAGTGGGTCATCGGTGTGGGGGCGTTTGCGGAGAAGAGCGTTCAGCGCGCGCTCAAGAAGAGTGACTTCAAAGGCACGATCGGGCGAGTGTTGCATCCGAGCCCGGCCAGCCCGGCGGCAAATCGGGGATGGGCGGCCCAGGCGCAGGCGCAGCTTGAAGAATTGGGGGTACCCCTGGCAGTCCGCTGAGGCGGTGAGTTGCAGGCGCGCATAGAGTGAGACTGACGTGGCAAACGCAATCGAGGCGAAGATGGTGGCGAAGAAGACCCGGGGTGTAGGACGCGCGATGAGGGCGTGGTGGGGCGTAGGGCTTGCGGTGGTGGCGGTCGGGTGCGGTCAGGCCGGGGAGCCGGTGGAAGTGGATGAGCGCACCGCTGCTCTGGGGGAGTCGACGCCGGCGTATTATTGGAGTGGCCAGGGCAGTGAGGCGATGCCCGACTACGCCGAGCGGGTGCTGGGGCATGTGTGGAACCTGGCGCGTCGCGATCCGGGGGCGGCCGGTGTGATGGGGCCTCTGCCGGCGCTTCCGGCGGTGATCGACCCCTACTTTGTGGAGATGGCGCGCTGGCAGGGGGCGCATGTGCTGGAGAGCTCCTGCGCGTGTGATGTGGAGGACGAGGACCAGCGCGGGCGCAGCTGCTGCGAGCTCGGGATGGTCGACGGCGAGCTGAGCTGTGTTGGCGAGGTGGTGGCCTGCGATGCGGCGGAGGGGACGACCGCGCAGGAGGAGCGCTGGAGCTATTTCGGGCTGGCCGGCGGGGTGCCTGCGGCTGAAGTTTCGGTGGTCTCGGAGAGTGCCGAGCCCACGCCGGCGGCCGCGCTTGAGACGGTTGCGCTGGGGGCGCTCAGCGTCGATCCGGGCATCCTCTCGGAGCAGCATCAGGTCATGGGCCCGGCGGTGGTGCGTCGTGGTGAGCAAAATTATGTGGGCTGGGTGGGCGGGATGTCGGCTCGAGCGCTGCCTGTGATCGCCGATGGCGTGCATCTGATCTTCGGGCAGAACGCCGACTCCCCCTTTGGCACCACGCCCGAGGGTCAGGTGAGCTTCTCGATGCTTTATACTGAGCCGAACGCACCGCCTGCTGAGGCCTCGGTGGTCTTTGAGGACGGGTGTGAGGCGATGACGCTTCCGAGCGCGGCGGACTGGGCCGAGCGCTCCGAGGAGAACCCCTTTGCCGGCGGTCAGGCGCGGCTGGATGTGGAGCTTGAGCCGGGGTGCCATCGCTACGTATTTGCGGCGATTGACGGGTTCGGGGTGGGGCATACCTACCCGAGCTACGGGTCGCTGGGCGCCGAGATCGGTGAGGATGGGCAGGTGCTCGCCAACTCCGAGGCCTGCCCGGTGTGGAGCGCGGAGCGGCCCTCGATGGCGTGTCTTCAGCCGGCGCAGAGCTGCAGTGAGGGCGATGAGCGGGTGTGTTATTCGGGGCGCGAGGCGACCCGGGAGGGCGCGGCGTGTCAGGCCGGTGTGGAGCGTTGCACCGGCGGCTGGTGGAGCGGGGAGTGCGACGGGGAGTCGACCCCGGACGCCACCGAGCGCTGTACCGATCTCAGCGGTGAGCCTGGCGATGAGGGTGATGGAAGCGGAGGAGACGCAGGCGGAGCGCCGGACGACGACGAGGGATGCGGATGCTCCAGCGCCGGCGCCGGCGGCAACTTCAGCGCGCTGCTGATGCTCGGGTTCGCTGCGCTCGTGATGCGTGTGCGGCGGCGTCTTGCCTCCGCGTCGTAAGACGGGCGCGTTTTGCGCGATGTAAGAAGTCGAAGGTCGGCGGTCGGTGGTCGGGTGGTGAGACGATTTACCGCGCCCGGGCGCAGGATTCGCGCCCAAAATGGGGTTGACCTTCAGTAGAGAGTGGTCATCATAGGCACGATGTCGGCGCATGGCGGCGTCGCCCTACCATCATCATGGCTGTATAAGGAGTACACTTATGGCGTTCATTATCGCCGAACCTTGCGTCGGCTACTGCGACACCTCGTGTGTGGAGGTTTGCCCGGTGGATTGCATCCACGGGCCGATGCCGGTCGAAGAGATCCAGGAGTTGAAGGCCGCGGGTGAGGAAGCCCAGCTGGCCAAGATCCAGCTCTACATCGATCCGGATATCTGCATTGATTGCGGCGCCTGTGAGCCGGAGTGCCCGGTCGAGGCGATCTTTGAAGAAGACGAGCTTCCCTCGAAGTGGGCAGACTTCGCGGAGAAGAACGCCGAGTTCTTCCAGGGCTGAGCCCTGCACGTGATATGTGAGAGCCCGCCGCCTTGCTCCTGGCCACGATGCGTGTCCAGGGTGGGGCGACGGGTTTTTTTGTCGGGAGCGCTCGGATCGATGCGGGGTGCTCTTTTGGATGCTGACGAGCGATTTTATGAAAGCGTCGTGCGCCGGGATGGGGCAACGCTTCGGGAGCTGAGCTGATGTCGAAGATTCATATTGTTGATGAGGTCGCCTACGACCGCGACAAAGTCTACGAGACCTTCCGCGACCATATGGTGGAGCTTGTGCCCTACCTGCCGGATATTCAGAAGATCGAGGTGCGCGATCGTCAGGAGATCGACGCCAGCACGCTCAAGGTGGTTAACTTCTGGAAGGCCAACGCCGATGAGGTGCCTAAGCTGGCCCAGAAGTTTATCAAGCCGGAGATGCTGGAGTGGACCGACTACGCCACCTGGCACATGGACAGCTTCAAGGTGGACTGGGTCATGGAGGTCGGCTTCTTAAGTGAGGCGGTCACCTGCAAGGGGACCACCAGCTATGTGCAGAAGGGCGAGGGCCGCACCGAGGTTGTGATCGACGGTGAGCTGACCGTCGATGCGAAAAAGATCCCCGGGGTGCCGCGGCTGGGGGCCGGCGCGATCGGGAGCGCGGTAGAGAGCTTTGTGGTTCGGCTGATCACGCCGAACCTCACCCAGGCAAACCGCGGACTGGAGCGTTATCTGGCCGACCAGTAAGCCGGGCGATCCTGGCGAGGTTTGAGAAGACGCCAGCGAGAGCGGGGCGGCCAAAGAGGGCCGCCCCGCTTTTTTTATGGGGGCGACCGGGGGCTCCGGAGCGCGTGCGTTGCCAATGCCGATTGTGCGGAGGTCAGGGCCGATGTTTGCCAGGGAGTCGAAAGGAGGAGCGGAGGCGGCGCTGGGAGGGGAGCGGCTGGAGGCGGGGAGGTTGGCCCGGGTGGTCGAGCAGCTGCTGGAGGCCGAGCAGCTCGACGACGCCGCGTTGCTCGGCATCTTTGAGGCGTTGGCGGGCCGTCAGCCGGCCTTCGGGCTCTTGACCGGGTTGTGGGGGCCGGCGTTGTACCGGCGTCATCGGGCGCTGTATCGGGGCTTTATTCTGCGGCGTTTTCGCAGCGCGGGCTACGATCCGGGGCGCGGAGCCTGGCGAGTGGCACCCTGGTCGGGGCCTTACCGTGAGGCGCTGGAGCGCTGGCTGCAGCTGGCCGAGAGCCTGGAAGACGCCGAGGTGTTTCGGCGTCTGTACCGCTGGCGGCTGACCGAAGGGCAGCCGGCCGGCCCGCAGGCCGTGGCGCGCTGGCGCGACGACCTCTGCGCGAACTTTGAGCAGGCCCGAGGGGGCAGCGCCGCTCGCCAGCGCGTGCTGGAGCGCTACGACCAGCCCTTTGAGCTGCGCGAGCCTCAAGCGCTGACGCTCTACCGCTGCGATGCGGAGGCGGCGCGGGACTACATCGCGATGAAGCTCTCGCGGGTGCCGGTCTACCGTCGGCATATCTGGGAGGAGCTGCGCGGGGCCGCCCGCCGCCGTGGGGACTGGCCCTTTGCCCGGGAGCTCTACCGGCTGCAGGTGCCTCCGGGACAGTGGCGTCGCGATGCGGAAGCGATTGCCGAACATGTGCGGGACCCGGCGGAGCTCATCAGCTGGCTGGAGGAGCATCATCCCCGGGGCAGTTTTGAGGAGAAGGGGGAGGTGATGCTGGGGCTATTGCGCAGGCGTCGGGGCCAGGTGCTGCCCTATGTGCGACGGCATCTGGGCGAGATGTTTGAGGCCCCGGGAGGGGGGGCGCTGATGCGCGAGTTTCTCGATGAGGTGGCCACCCACCAGTGGTGGGGGGTGTGGGCCAGGGTGCTCAAGGAGTGGGCGCCGCAGCGCTTTTTTGAGCGAGAGGTCATGGGGTTGCTCAACGGGGTTGAGCTGCCGGATCGCGAGCGCCGACGCCGTCTCTGGCTCCTGGGTCGGGTGGGCGATGAGGCTCAGGTGACGCGGCTGAGTGATGTGAGCGCGGTCGCGCTTTACGCGCGTTATCCGCAGCTTGTGCGCGGGGTTTTTGCGCCCCGGGTGATGCCCTCGGCGGTGCAGGGCTACCCGCGCCTGCTGGCCCGTGCGCTGGAGGCCGAGGACGAGGAGCTCATCGACCAGATGGCCCGCAGGCTGATCATGGAGGTGCCGCGCTTCGGGGTGGCGGAGGTGGCCGAGGTGATGGCGAAGCTGACGCACTACTACCGCGCGCTGCTCTCGGAGCCGCGGCGCTTCGGGGCGCGGGTGGTGCCGATGCTCACCGGGCTGAGCTCGGAGCGGCGCTGGCGCGCCGGGCTGCTGCTCCAGCGCAACCCGCTGGCGCGGCACCTGCTGGTGGAGGCGCTGCCGGCGTATCTGCTCAATGAGGCGTGGGTGGGGGCGCTGTTGCGGGCGCCGGCCTGGTTTGTGCGGCGGGTGGGCTGCGAGGCGTTATGTCTGGGCGATGAGGCGCTGGCGGCGCGACGCGCCCGCCAGTGCGCGCGTCAGGCGATGCCGAGTCTGGGGGCGCGCCACCGCGCCGAGCGGCGCTGGGCGGCACGGGCTGTGGCCCGGGGCGTGGGCGATGAGGTCTGCGCTCGCGATGCCCTGCTGATGGCGCAGGCGGTGCTCGACGGGGAGCTGTCTGCGGGGCAGGGCGACGCGGAGCTTGTGAGGCTGGTCGGGAGGCTCAGCGCGCGTTGGCCGCAGGCGGCGCAGCAGGCAGGCCTGCGGCCAGCGCGCGGGCCTGGGCCGGGTTGATCATATGAATAAACGCCAGCTCCCCTTCGAGCTGGCGTCGCCGCCGGGGGTTGTGGTCGCCGCGGGCGCAGGCCCGGGCGTAATGATGGATGGCCGCGCGCAGCCTGCGGCGGCGCGCCCGGGGCGCGCCCGGGGTCTGATTGACCACCACGCCGGTGACCTGCTGGCGCCGGCCTCGCCGCTGGATGCGCGTCTTGGAGGGGGCAACCTCAAAGCCCTCCTCGCGGATGATCTGGTGGGAGAGGCGCATCAGGGTGGCGATGCGGGTGGGGTCGTCGCCGGAGAAGCTTAAGTCATCGGCGTAGCGGGTGTAGTTGAGCCCCAGGCTGCGGGCCAGGCCGCTCAGGCGGCGGTCGAGGCGGTAGGCGATGGCGTTGGCCAGCACCGGGCTGGTGGGCGCGCCCTGGGGCAGCGTGCGCGAGCCGGTGGGCGTGTAGAGGCGCTCGCCATGCACGAGCACCGTCTGGCGGGGGGCTTCGGTGCATAAGAGCGCCAGCGTTGATGCCACCTCCCAGCCGTAGCCCATCGCCATAAGAAAGCCGCGCACCCGGCCCACATGCAGCGCGCCGAAGAAGTTATGAAGGTCGAGCGTAAGGAGAAATTCTCGCCGCAGATGAGGTCGGGCGTTGGTGGCGATGGAGCGCCCGGGCACAAAGGCGTGGGCGGCGCGGTGGACGGGAAGTCGGCTGAGCGCCTGGTCGAGAAGATCGCGCTGAATGGCCTTCAGACGGGGTTTGGGTGCGAGGATCGGGCGCTCCTCACCGCTGCGTTTGGGGATGGTGAAGCTGACGTAGTGGAAGTGCGGGTCGGCCAGGCGATGGCAGGCAAAGTGGTAGAGGGCGGAGGTGGTCAGCCCCAGCGCTCTGGCGAGGTCGTCGTCGCATCTCCACACCGGAAGCCCCAGCCTGCGCAGGCGCCCGCTGCGGGTGCGCCTGCGAAGCTCATCATGCCGGGCGCTGCGCATGGAGGTGGTGAAGCGGCGGTTGAATCCGGGGGAGGGGGGCTCGCGCTCCTTGCAGATCGAGATCTCCCCGGGATGCTCAGGGGAGGGGGCCGGTTGCATCCAGTCGCGCAGACGTTGCCAGAGGTTCATGGTCGCTCCACTTCCCGGGCGAAACAGGGCGGGTGAGCCACCAGCGAGGCGACCTGCGACGCTCTGGTCCCGCTTCTTCCACAGTGTGGGAGAACCGGCGAGGAGATCGGAAGATGGTGCCGCCGCGGCGAATCGCACGCGGCATGTTCGGCTCGCGCGCGGTGGCTCACCCTGAAGCCAAAGATGCGCACGGGGCCACCGGCACCAACTTCGCGCGCTTTAGCTGGAGGTGTGTTTCGCCAGAAGGGGACGGTAGCCGGCGAAGACGTCGGGGTAGCGCAGCTCAAGCTGCAGCTCCTCGATGAGGCGGCGGTTGCTCACCCGCGCGCTGTTGGTCCAGCGGGCCACGATGTCGGGGTTTTGCACCCGGCGGGCGTAGTCTTCGATGCTGACCTCCTCGGGCATGGGCAGGCCGGTGTGCTCGCAGACAAAGCTCACCAGGTCGCGCACCGCGGTGGGTTGACCGTCGCTGACGTTGTAGGCGCGCGAGCCGGCCGGGGCACGAAGGGCCGTGGCGAGTGCGGCCTGCGCGAGATCTTCGACGTGGATGCGGTTGGTGATCTTTTTGCCCCCGTCAACCAGGGGGTAGCGCCCGCTCTCAAGGCGCCCGAGGATCGTGCGCCCGGGCCCGTAAATGCCCACGACGCGCAGGGTGTAACCCTCAATGCCCTCGGTGCTGAGGGTGGCGAGCTCGGAGTCTCTGCGCATCTTCCCCTGGGGGCTTGTCGGGCGGAGCTCGGCGTTTTCGTCAATCCACTGCGCGCTGTGGTCGCCGTAGACGGAGGTGGAGGAGAGGTAGACAAAGCGCGGGCAGCCCTGCGCTTTTGCGACCTCGAGCGTGGCGAGCAGAGGGATGAGGTGCTCGGCCGAGGTATCTTCGTCCCCGGGCGCGTAAGTTTTGGGAAGGGGCGGCACCGAGTAGATGAGCGCGGTGTGGGCGTCGAGGTGCGCGGCCAGGGCGCTGGCGTCGGCGTTGGCCTGCCATTCAAAGACGTGCGCACCCATCTTTTGCAGCGCCTGGCGACGCTCGGCATTGGAGGTGGTGGCGACCACGTTTAAGCCGGCCTCGGTGGCCTGTCGGGCGATCTCAAGGCCGGTGTAGCCGGCGCCAACAATCAGAACATTTGAGAGGGTCATAGCTCCTCGACATTTTTTTGAAGGGAAGGGCAAAAAAAGTGTTGTCAGGTCAACAACCCCGTGTTACTCAGAATGCCCGACGCGGGCGTATAACTCAGCGGGAGAGTGCTTCCCTCACACGGAAGAAGTCCCTGGTTCGAATCCAGGTACGCCCATTTAAGAAAGTACAGCATCGTTCGCAACAGGAAGGCCCCACATTCGTGGGGCTTTTTTGCGTTTGGGGGCTTTTCCGGGCGGTGATACCGGGGTGGAGAGCCGAGGTTTTTTCATCTCAGACCCCGGGTTCACCCGAACCACAGGGAACACGTCTTCTCAATACCCCTAAACGGGGCGTTTTTTAGTAGGTGATACGCGCAGTTGCACGGATCGGTTGGCGTATCGCGCTTCGGGTGTTATCTTTTGTAAAGCGGTATCCCCCTGACCCGGAGCGAGACGATGAGTACGAGAGATGACCTGAGAGCACGTGAAGATCGGGCAAAGGAGGCGTTGCGTCGGGAGCTGCAGCGCCTCAGCGAGCGGGTGGGGGCGCAGGGGGCGATCTTTTCGGAGGTGCGACTGGCCGGAGCGCGCATGTGCTGGGCGCGTCCGCTGAGCTGGGGAGCGTGGGGAGGGGCCTGGCTGGAGGATGGAAAGGGAGTCGATGAGGAGCTCGTCGATGAGATTCGCCGTCCGAATGATGAGAGTTTTCGGCGTTTTCGCACCGCGGATGATGCGGAGGGAGGGGGCGGAGATGTGGCGCGGACGTTGATCTTCAATGAAGATCGCCTGGTGGGGTGGGTGGGTTTTATGAAGAGCCGAGGGACGTTTACGCCCTCGGAGCTCGATGGGCTCTCTCAGGAGATCGAGACGCTGGGTGATGTGGCGCGCAGCTTCGGGCGAGCGAGCGATGCGGTGATGGCGGCGTGCGCGGGGTTGAGCCTTGTGTTTGCGTCGAAGGAGAGCGTGGCCTACCGCACCGAGCTGCAGGGGGGCTGCTTCACCACCGACGACCTGGTGCGCTTCGGGGAGCTTTGTTTCGACGCGAGGGAGCAGCCGGCGATGATCAAGGGCTGGCTCTTGCGGGTGCAGGAGGTGGAGGGGGATGCCGGGGCCGGGCGTCTTGTACACGTGGAGATCGCGCCCCGGGCGGAGCGCTCGCCGGATTTTGCGCTCACCGAGATGCAGCGGCGCGTGGCGGAGTATGCGCGCTCGGGGGCGACGGTCAGCGAGATTGCGCGCACGATGGGGCGCAGCCCGCATACGATCAAGACGCACCTGAAGAGCGTGTATGAGCGCCTCGGCGTGGCCAGCCGTCTGGAGTTGGCCGCGCGTCTGGGCGGCGGGGAGCTCGTCTGAGCGCGGAGAGGGGGGGCTCGCGACGCCTGTAAAAACGACTTGGCCTGGCGCGAAGTGGCCTTATTCTGGGCGCGCTCCCCGGCGGCGTTGCGCCGCGTGCGGGGGCGTTTGAATGAGACCCGTTTACGGGGCATACGCGACGCGCGTCGGGAGAAGTTATGCATCAAGGGATGGTCAAGAGGTTGGCTCAGGGCGCGCTTATGACGGGCCTTTGCCTGGGGGCATCCTGCGCCTCCGGGGGTAACGCAAACGCCCCGGCTCCGGCTGAGAATTCGCCGGTAGAGCAGGTGCAACCCGAGGAGGGGCGCGTGGTGGAGGTGCTGGAAGAGGAGGTCCGTTTTGAGGCCGCGAACACCACGGTGTTTGGCACGCTGACGCGGCCGCGCTTTGCCGATGATGCCGCACAGGCGGTGCCGGCGGTGGTGCTGGTGGCGGGCAGCGGGCCGACCGACCGCAACTGGGAGAGTCCGCTTTTGCCTGGCGAGAACGGCTCGGCGCGTCTTCTGGCCCGGGCGCTCGGGGAGCAGGGGATCGCGGTGCTGCGCTACGACAAGCGCGCCACCGGCCAGACGGCGTTTCCGGGCGATCTGCGCTGGGAGGATTATCTGGCGGAGATCGCCGGGGCGCTCGGGGTCTTGAGCGCCCATGAGGCCATCGATGCGGGGCGTCTTTTTGTGGCCGGGCATAGCGAGGGGGGCGCGCACGCGCTGCGCGCGCTGCAGGAGGAGGCCATCGCCCCGGCCGGGGTGATGCTGCTGGCGGCGGCCGGCCGCCCGCTCTCCGAGGTGATTGTGGGGCAGGTGGAGGCGCAGCTTCAGGGTGCAAATATCGAGGCGTCGCGGGTGCAGGCTGAGGTGGCCAACCTGCGCCGGGCGCTGGCCTCGATCGCCGACGGGCAGAAGGTGCGGGCCTCGCGTGTGAGTTTGTATCCGGGGGTGGTGCAGCTGGTGGAGGCGCTGCAGGCCGAGGATAGCCTGCAATTTAGCGCGGCGATCCTGGACTGGTCGCCGACCCAGGCTATTGCCGGGGTGAAGGTGCCGCTCTTGATCCTCAACGGTGAAAAAGATCTGCAGGTCGATCCGGAGCTCGATGCTCGGGCGCTGGCCGGGGCCGCTCGGAGCGCGGGGGTCGACGCCGAGCTTGTCATCGCCCCGGACGCCGACCACGTGCTCAAGCATCAGCCGGTGGCGCGCGAGGAGCTCAACGCGCAGCACGGGCTGCTCTACAATCAGGCCGGGCGCACGCTCGATCCGCAGGTGGTCGAGGCCATCGTCGACTGGGTGCAAGGGCACTGAGGCCGTCACGCCGGCAAAGGTATCGAAGAGCCCGGAGAACGGGCTCGGGGGGCAGGGGGCTTAGAAGTCCAAGACCTGGTGGGGGGGGATGATGCCCATGACCTCGACGAGCTCCACGCGGGTGGAGATGTCCAGGCGGCGGTAGATGTGCTTGAGGTGGGTCTTGATGGTGTGGGGGCTGCGGTCGAGCAGGCGGGCGATCTCGTCGACGGTCGCTCCGCTTGTGGCCAGACGCGCCACCTCGATCTGGGTAGGGGTGAGTACAAGCTCGGGGGCGATGCGCGGGTAGTCGGCCGGGTTGAGCGTGATGAGGTAGGCGCGGGGGTTTCCCAGGGCGTGCATCGGGGTGACCCGGACGCTCATGCCGGCGAAGTAGCGGGGCACATCGCCGGGCTGGAGGGTGAGCTTGTAGAGCTCTTCGCGAAACTCATCATGGAACCAGCTCTGGGCCGAGGGGCTGGCGTGGAGCACGTCGCCGTCTGGGCTCATCAGGATGTAGATGGTCGAGCGGGTCTCGGCCTCCAGCTCGGCGCTGTGAGCGCGGATGAGCATATCTTCGAGCGTGGCGACCAGGGGGTTGACGTGGTGAATGGCCGTGGGCGCGAAGGTGCCGCGGCCGGTCAGGCGCCACAGCCCGATCCAGCCCACAAAGCGCGCCCCGGAGTAGACCACAAGGCCCAGCCAGTCGGAGGCGCCCAGGCGTTTGGGCCAGTCGCCCATGCTCAGAAGTTCGCCATCGGCGCCGACAAAGTGCAGGTCGCGGCGCTGGCGAGCGGTAATAAACTGGGTGCGCTCCTCGGCGGCCGGCGCGCGGATCACCGACTCGAGCAGCGAGGGCATCGGCTCATCACGCATCTCCATCAGGGGCTCGCGCAGCTTCGGCGCGCCCACGATCAGGCTGGTGCCCAGGTAGAGGTGCCCCTCGACCTCGCGGGCGTCGAAGTAGACGGCAGCGTCGGCGTCGGCCCGGTCTTTGAGCAGGTTAAGCGCATCCAGACGCAGGCGATCAGCGGCGCGATCGGGGTTGATGGGGGTCGATGAGGTGACGGAATCGCGAGACATGGTGCGGGCTCCTGGGCAGCGATGGGGGTCGTGGCGTGCGCGTGTCCGATCCAAATGAGGGGACACCATCACGCTCGGCCCCCGGGCACCGAAACAAAACGTTAACACGTCAACCTAACTGATAATCTACCTGCTGACTGTACCCCAAACGGGCGGTCATCACCAGATTATGCGTCGGCGGGCAACGGGTGTGTTTAGCTTTGGAGCACATCGAGAGGTTGTGTGGGCCGAATGCCCGTGGCGAGCGAGCGTGGAGGAGGCGATGAGCGATCGTGTGGAGGTGCTCTTAATCGAAGATAACCCGGTGCATATGCGCCTGATCGAGAACCTGCTCAAGCGCGGCCTGGAGCTGAACTTTGAGGTGCGCATCGCCGAGCGGGTCGACCAGGGGCTGGCGCTCTACGAGGAGAAGCCGGCCGATGTGATCCTGCTCGACTTGATGCTGCCGGACAGCGAAGGGTTCGAGACCTTTTTGCGAGTTAAGGGGCAGGTTGAGCCCACGCCGATCGTCATCCTGACGGGCCTTGATGACATGCAGCTCGCGGTGCGTGCGGTGGAGTCGGGGGCGCAGGATTATCTGGTCAAAAGTCAGCTCAATGGCGAGCTCTTAAGCCGTTCGGTGCGCTACGCCCTGGAGCGGGCGCGGGCGCGGGCCGGGGAGTGGAAGTCGCCGATGCTGCGCCTGGCGCACCAGCAGTTCTTAAAAGCCGCTCAGCTGATGAATCTCGACGATAACCTGCGCCAGAGGTTGCTTTTTCCTCAGCGTTCTCAGGTGGTTACGCTTCCTTTTCGTCGCGATGATTACGGGCAGGTGGAGACGGTGTTCGGCTACCGGGTGCAGCATGTGCTGACCATGGGGCCGACCAAGGGTGGGGTGCGCTACCACCACGACGTCAACCTGGGGGAGGTGACCGCGCTGGCGATGTGGATGACCTGGAAGTGCGCGCTGATGCACCTGCCCTTTGGCGGGGCCAAGGGCGGGGTCAGGGTGCGACCGGATACGCTCTCGCGGCAGGAGCTGCAGCGGCTCACCAGGCGCTACACCTCGGAGATCATCGATATGATCGGGCCCGATAAAGACATCCCGGCGCCGGACCTGGGGACCAACGAGCAGACGATGGCCTGGATGATGGACACCTACTCCGAGCAGTCCGGCCACGCGGTGCCCACGGTGGTCACGGGCAAACCGGTGGTGTTGGGCGGCTCGCGCGGGCGAAAGGAGGCCACCGGTCGCGGGGTGGTCTATGTGGTCGAGGAGGCGGCCCGCGATCGGGGCTGGCGCCTCGATGAGAAGACGGCGGTGGTGCAGGGCTACGGAAACGTGGGCAGCCACGCTGCGCGTTACCTCGATGAGCTGGGCGTGCGGGTGGTTGGGGTCAGCGACCATACCGGAGGGGTGTTTGATTCGACCGGCGTCGACCTGGAGAAGCTCGATGCGCATGTGGCCGAGGTGGGCACGCTTGAGGGCTACGGGCAGGGCGACCGCCTCACTAACGCCGAGTTGCTGGAGCTCAAATGCGATGTGCTGGTGCCGGCGGCAGTGGAGAATCAGATCACGGCGTCGAACGCCGGGCGCCTGCAATGCGAGCTTGTGGCCGAGGGGGCCAACGGACCTACCAGCACCGAGGCGGACGATATCCTGACCGAGCGGGGCATCACCGTGCTCCCCGACCTTCTGGCCAACGCCGGCGGGGTGACCGTCTCGTACTTTGAGTGGGTGCAGGGCATTCAGAATACGATGTGGACGATGGCTGAGGTCAATGAGCGGCTGCGTCGACTTCTGCAGGAGGCGTACCGCCGGGTGGTGGCGCAGTCGGAGGAGCTGAAAGTCGATCTTCGTACCGCCGCACTCATTGCGGGTGTGGATCGGGTGGCGCGGGCCAAGCTGATGCGGGGGCTCTTTCCGTGAGTTGGATGCTTGAGACGATGGCGGGTGAGCAGGGAAAGGCCACAACCCGCTCAAGGTGGCGGCGGCCGGGACGCTGGCTGATGGTGCTGGTGGGCCTGGTCGGTGTGCTGGCCAGCGCGGCCGGGTGGTGGTGGCTGACGCTCAAAGAGCGCGAGCATGTGCAGAGTCAGTTTCATCGCGACGCGCAGCTCTACGCCGACAGCGTGGAGCGCCGGCTGATCGACAAACGCCAGATCCTTCAGGGGGTGATCGCGTTTCATCAGGGCTCCTACAGTGTGGAGCGACAAGAGTACGACGCGTTTATGAACACCTTTTTGAAGGGGCGCCAGCAGGTGGCGCTGATGGCCTGGGCGCCGGAGGTCACCCGGGAGGCGCGCGCCGGCCACGAGGCGCAGGGCACCGGTGAGCTGGGGCGGCCCTACGAGATCCTGGAGCAGACGGGCGATACAAAAGTGCGCGTCGCCGGCGATCGTTCGCTCTACTCGCCGATGTTTTATGCCTGGCCCACTGAGACGCCGATGCCCCTGGGGATCGACTGGCTGGCGGTGCCGCGGGCAGCCGGGGCGATGCAGAAGGCCCGTTCACAAAACGTGGTCGTGATGGCCGGTCCGCTGGACCTTGTGGGGGCGGCCCCCGGATCGATCCTCTACGGGCTTTTCGCGCCGGTGTTTAGCGTGCCCGAAGATGATCCGGGCAGCTTTGAGGGGTTTGTGGTCGCAGTGCTGCACGTTCAGGAGTCGATCGCTGAGGCGATGCAGGTGCGTCCGCCGATCGACATTGAGTTTGAGCTCATTGACGAGGGCGCCCATGGCGAACCTCGACCGGTCTACGCCTGGTCGGGCGCGACCAAAGAGACTCTGGACGAGCAAAAGCAGGCCGGAGCCGGGGAGGTGATCTGGAGGGGCAGGACGGCCGCCGAGCAGGGGCTTATCTACGACCGCCGCCTCGATCTTCCCGGGCCGCGTTGGGCGCTCGTCGCGCGTCCTACAGAGGCCTATGTCAGCGAGCGCACCGACAGCAGTCCGGAGGTCTTTCTCTTCAGCGGGCTGCTGGTCACGATCTTGAGCGTGCTCTACGTGGGCACGTCGCTGGGGCGCACCGAGCGGGTCGAGCGCCTGGTCGATGAGCGCACCGCCTCACTCCGAGAGCACCGCGAGAAGATGCGCACCATCGCCATTGAGATGGCCCGCGCGCGTCAGGAAGCCGTCGAGGCCACCCGCGCCAAGAGCAGCTTTCTGGCCAATATGAGCCACGAGATCCGCACGCCCATGAACGGCATCATCGGCATGGCCGAGCTGCTCAAAGAGACCCGGCTGAACTCCAAACAGCGCGAGTACCTCACCCTTCTGGACCGCTCCGCGCGCGGACTTCTGGCCTTGCTCAACGACATCCTGGACTTCTCCAAGATCGAGGCCGGGCAGCTGGAGTTGGACCGCCGTGAGTTTCGCCTCACCGACACCGTCGCCGAGACCCTGCAGGTGCTCGCCACGCGCGCTTCTCAAAAAGGGCTGGAGCTTGTGTATTCGGCCAGCCCCGACGTGCCCTTTGCGGTCATCGGCGATCCGGACCGGCTGCGTCAGGTGCTCATCAACCTGGTGGGTAACGCCATCAAGTTCACCGAGACCGGTCAGATTGAGGTGCGCGTCAGCTGTGAGGAAAAACGCGATCATCAGGTCATTGTGCAGATCGCGGTGCGCGACACCGGGGTGGGCATTCCCAAAAAGGAGCAGAAGCGCATCTTTGAGGCCTTTCGGCAGGCCGATGCCTCTTCGCGCCGCGAGCATGAGGGCACGGGCCTGGGCTTGAGCATCTCCACCCAGCTGGTGGAGTTGATGGGCGGTCATATCGAGCTGGAGAGCGAAGAGGGTGTGGGCACCGAGGTGCGTTTTACGCTTCGACTCGAACTCAGCCAGGAGCATCGCGAGGAGGGCGAAGCGAAGCTTTTGGGCAGGCGCGTGCTGGTGGTCGATGACAACCCGGTCAACCGTCGGCTCTTGCGAGTGTTGCTGGCCGACTGGAAGTTGCAGGCCGAGGTCGTTGGTGAAGTCAACGCGGCTCGTGAGCTCATCGCCGAGCGTGATGAGGCCTTCGACGCGTTGATTCTCGATGTGGTGATGCCCCGGGAGTCAGGGCTGGTGCTGGCCAGCGAGGTTCTTGCGGCGAATGGCGATCAGCCGGCGATCATTGTGCTCTCGTCGGCAGGCGCCGTCTCCGGGGAGGCTGCAGAGGAGGAACCTGGCGAGGAGGTCGGCCAGCTCTGCGCCTGGCTCTCCAAGCCGGTCAAACCCACCGATCTTTATGAGGCGCTGGTCAGCTGTGTGGTTGAGGGCAAAAAAGCCAGCGAGATCACCGTGGCTCAGACCGAGGCCCGCGCTGGCGAGGGGCTCTGTGTGCTGCTGGTGGAGGATAGCGAGGTCAACCAGAAGGTCGCCCGCGGTCTGCTCGCCAGGGGCAACCACCGCGTGGAACTCGCCCGCGACGGTCAGGAGGCCATCGACGCCTATGAGCGCGATCCGCAGCGCTATGACTTAATCTTGATGGACATCCAGATGCCGCGGGTCGACGGCTTTGAAGCTACCCGCCGCATTCGCGAGCTGGAAGCCGAGCGGCCCGGGGAGCGCGCGGTGCCCATCGTGGCGCTGACCGCCCACGCCATGAAGGGCGACCGCGAGCGTATGTTGCGCGCAGGCATGGATGATTACCTGGCCAAACCCCTGCAACCCGACGAGCTGATGCGGGTCATCGAGAAGTGGCGCCCGCTGCAGGGAGAACACCCCGAGGCGGCGTCGGGTGAGGAAAAAGAGCGCGAGGAGGTCGGTATGCGTGAGGCAAAACCCGGGCAGCAGGACGATCGGTCGCAGCGTAAAGCTGCGTCGCAAGAGGCACCGGAGCAGAAGGAGCAGGGCGGCTCCGGGCTCTGGGATCCCGAGATCGCGGCCGGCTCCACCGGCGGCGACCCGGACTTGTTGCGGGAGCTGGCGCAGCTCTTTGTGGACGAGTCCTCGGGCTGGTTGCGCGAGCTGCAGGCCGCGCTCGGCCAGCGCAACGCCCGGGAGGTTCGCCGGCTGGCACATACCATCAAAGGCAGCGCCCTGGTCTTCGGCGCTCGCCAGGTCGGTCAACTCGCCGAACAGCTGGAGATGATGGGCAAAGATGACGCGCTGGAGCAGGCGCCGCCCCGTTATGAGCAGCTGGTGGAGGCGACCTCAAAGCTCAACGCCGCGCTCCGATCGGAACTTCTCGAAGGCGCCCACGACGAAGCCTCAGAGACCTCCTCTCACAACGGCGCCGCCTCCCCGCCGGACTCCTTCTCCAACTCCCGCGACGAGGACGAGGATGATGAGGGCGATGATCACCGCAACGTCACACCCTCACCCCCGCGTTAAACGTCGCTGTGGTGGCCCATCACCGGCGGGTTTTGCTATGCTATCGCGCGTAGTCGATATGCGAATGCCCGCCGCGCCATTCTGCCGCGGTGAGCGAGGATGTTCTCATTGAGGATGGCGATCATGGCGCGATGGTATGTGTGGCGAGTGCTGCTGGTGGGCGCGGCGCTGGTGTGGACTCTGGGCTGCTCCGATGATGTGGCCCCGAGCCAGTGCACCGGCGAGGGGTGCGTGAGCTGCGATGAGGACACCCCCTGCGAGGAGGGCTCCTACTGCGACAGCGACGGGCGCTGCCAGGAGCAGCTATGTGAGCCGGGTGAGTCGCAATGCATCGGCGGTGACTCCGTGCAGGTCTGCGACGCCGAGGGCGCCGGCTTCTCCGAGACCACCGCCTGCGCCAGCGGTCAGTGTCAGGTCGGCCGCTGCCTCTGCACCGAGGAGGCTGGCTGTGCCGACGGGGAGCGCTGCATCGCCGGGCGCTGCAGCTGCCTGAGCGCGACCTACTGCGACGGGACCTGCTGCGGCGAAGATGAGGTCTGCGGCGAAGTCGACGGCGCGCCGGCCTGCGTGCCCGCCTGCGCTGGCGAGTACTGCGGCGACCGCGCCGACGTCTGCTGTGAGGGCGACACCCCGGTGTGCGGCCCCCGTGGCGAGTGCGCACCGAGCTGTGAGGGGCAGGGCGAGCTCTGCGGCGAAAACTTTGAGACCTGCTGCCCGCAGGGTGATGTCTGCGTCTTTGGCGAATGCCGCACCCCCGGCGCCAGCTGCGACTTCTTCTCGGAGTGCGACTTTGGCGAGTACTGCGACCCGGCGCTCGGGCGCTGCATGCCGGATGACTTCCCCGAAGACCTGGTCTGCGAGCTTGAGTACGACTTCGACGACTTTGAGCCCGACGTACTCTGGCGTTGGGAGGGCGTTGAGGTTGGCGGCCAACTTCACGCCAACGTCATGATGACGCCGATGGTCGCCGATGTGACCGGTGACGGGCTTCCCAACACCGTCTTCACCGCCTACCGACCGAACGCCACTACCTCGGCGGTGCTGGTGGTGCTCGACGGGGAGACCGGCGAGACGATCTACACCAACAGCACCCACGGCCTGGAGTTCGGCGCGCAGATCGCGCTGGGAGATGTCGACGGCGACGGCCGCAATGAGATCGCGGTCACCGAGAGCGGTCGCGTCTCGATGGTCGATGATCTGCAGAGCTGCCCCGATCCTTCGGCCGATGAGAACGGCTGCTACCTCTGGCGCCAGTCGGAAGCGGGCATCGCCCAGGGCTCACCCTTGCTCTACGACGTCGATGGCGACGGCGCAGCCGAGGTCATCGCGCGCCTGCGGGTGCTCGACGGGGCCACCGGCGCGGTGCTGGTGGGGCGCAGCGATGGCTACATCTACCCCACGGTCATTGACGTCGACGGCGACGGCCAGCTGGAGATCCTGGGCTCGGGTTGTCTGTGGCGGCCCAACCTCGACGCCGGCACCATGGATGAGGTCTGGTGCAACACCGCGCAGATCCCCACCGGCCAGGACATGTACTCGGCGATGGGCGATGTGGTCGGCGGAGATCGCGCCGGGCTGCCGGAGTTTGTGATCACCGGCAACGGCAGCGTGTATGTGGTCGCCGCGGAGTCCGGTGAGCTGCTGCGTCAGTCGTCGCTTCCGGGCGGCGGCAACGGCGGAGGCCCGATTGTGGCCGACTTCGACGGGGACGGCTCCGGGGAGTTCGGCATTGCCGGCAGCGGTTGCTACACCGTCTTTGACACCGACTGCATCGGCTCGGTCGATGAGGACCAGCCCGGCTGCACGCGCCCCGAGATCGCGCCCTGCACCCGCGGCGAAGACTGTTTTGAGGTGGAAGCCTGCCCCACGCTTGCCTCAAGCGGTGGCACCGGCGATGGGGTCCTGTGGAGCGTCTACATCCAGGACCTTTCGTCGAGCCGCACCGGAAGTTCGGTCTTCGACTTCCAGGGCGATGGGCGCAATGAGGTCGTCTACAACGACGAGTGCCTGCTGATGGTCTTTGACGGCAGCACCGGCAGCCCGCAGTTCCGCTTTCCCAACACCAACCGCACCTCCAGCGAGTACCCGATCATCGTGGATGTGAACGGGGACAGCCGCACCAACATCGTGGTCTCTGGAAACAACGATCAGTTCAATCGTGACTGCCGCGATCCCATCAACGCTCGCCCCGACCGCTACCCGGAATGCCACCCCGAAGGAGGTGGCGAGCGCCCGGCCTGGTGCGACGCGGGCACCGCCGGAGTGGTCGCCCTGCAGGACCCGGAAGACCGCTGGGTGCGCACGCGCTCGGTGTGGAATCACTTTGCCTATCATATTGATAACGTTGAGGATGATGGCGCGATTGTCTCGTCGCCCGAGATGCCCTGGACGACGCATAACACCTTCCGGGCCAACCGCCAGGGAGAGGTCCCGCTGAACGCCCCCGACGTGGCGGTGACGCGGGCGGTGGCCGACGCGCGGGGCTGCCCGCCGGCGATCACCTTCTCGGTGACGATCGAAAACCTGGGCCGCAGCGCGGTGCCCTCGGGCCTGCCCGTGGCCATCTACAACGGCGCGGGCACTCGCCTGATTCAGGTCGAGACCGTCAACCGCGTCATCTCCCCGGGCGGGACCGTGCAGCTGGTGTTTGAGTATGAAGCGCGGGAGGTCGAGTACAACCGCAACCTCGACTTCCTCATCGTGGCCAATGATGACGGCACCGGAGAGGCGCCGGTGCGCGACTGCAACGCCGATAACGCCAGCGCGCTTGTAGAAGACGTGATGTGCACGATCGTGCAATAAGGCGCCTGTCGTTTTGACCTCTGTGGTGTCGGCGTGCGCGAGCGCGCCGACGTTGAGACAAATCTGTGTATGAGAGTGTGTGATGAAGTTTACGATGACCCACCGTTTCGACTGCCCCGCCGAGCTGCTCTGGGATATTTTTGATGATCCCGAGTTTGATCGCCGCCTCGAAGAGGCCACCGGCGTGCGCCGTGAGGTGCTCGATAGTGCCACCGAGGGCGCTGTGGAGACCAAGCGTCTGCGCTGCGTCTCGCTCAAAGAGATGCCCGCGGTGATGTCGAAGGCCCTGGGTACCGAGAGTTTTGAGTTTGAGCAGACCAACGCCCTCGATCGTCAGAAAGGGGAGATGGTCTGGAAGGTCAAACCCGCGGTGCTGGCCGATCGCATTGATGCTCAGGGTGTGACGAAGGTGGCCCCGGAGGGCTCCAGCTGCGTGCGCACCATTGAGGGGGAGATCGTCATTCGCATCCCTTTGGTGGGCAAGAAGATGGAGGGCAAGCTCACCGAGAACATCAAGTCCTCGTACGAAGAGGCCGCGCGCATCGCCCGCGAGATGGTCAAGGAGCGGGGGCTCTCCAACTCCTGAATATTTTAATCAAAATGGGGGGGGCGCGGCTCAGCGCGCGCGCGGCGTCGGCAGGTCGGCCAGCGTCGGGGTGGCGTGTGGCGCCACGTTGAGCGCGACGGGGATGTGCGCGCTGGCGAGCTCTGCGAGCCGTTGCGTGGCATCTTCGGGCCAGGGGGCGTCGCACGAAAGTTCGGCGTCGCGCAGAAGGCGCAGCCAGGCCGAGGCCACCTCGGCGCTGCCGTAGCGATGATCGCGGCAGAGCATCACCATCAAGGTTGTGGGGAGCTCGCCACGGCTTGTGGCGCCGAGGTAGGCGGCGACTTCGGCCTGCTCCTCGTAGGTAAGCCCGGCGCAGTACGCATAAGTACAGGGGGCCATATCGCCCGCGTAGTATGCGGCGAGTAGGGCGTGCGTGGCGGCAAGGCCGGCCTGCTGGGTGAGGAGGAGGCGCAGGAGCTCGGCCAGGCTGCGATCGAGCTCCGGAGAGCGCTGGAGCGCGTGGCTATGCGACTTCAGGGCATCGAGGTGGGAGGCAGTGAGGGCGTCGCAGCCTTCGGCCGACAGGGTTTTGGCACGCGCTTCAAGGCGTTGCAGCGTGTCGGGTGCGTAGCCCCGGGGAGGCGTCGGCGGCAGGCGAAAGGGGGAGGTGCAGCGGGCGCCGGCGGCGTTGACGGCGCGCTCGGTCCTGGCGAGGGCCTCGCGGTGGTGCAGGCTGGCGAGGAGCGGGTCGAGTTGGTCGGTGAGGTGCAGCCGGAGCTCGGCGCGCAGCGCCTCGCGCCGGGCGGCGTGACGCTTGTTCGGGGTATCACTGAGCATCGGCAGGATGTGCTCCTGCACCGTGCGCAGCGCGCGATCGGTGTAGACAGCCGGTACGCCGACCTCTGACGCGTAGAAGGTGGGCGGGCCGGCCAGCGCGCCCTGGTCGAGGCGGCGGCGCCACTCCACCTCCACGGGGCGCTGGTTGATGTCGATGCGCTGGCGGGCCTCGATGACGAAGGTCTGCGGGGCGTAGCTGTGGTGGCCGTGATGCTCGCGGGTCTGATGGACCAGGCGGGTGGGGAGGTTCAGTTCGGCCTGGCGGACGTTCCAGCGATGGGCGAAGTCGCGCAGCCAGGCGTCATCATCGCCGTGGAGGTGAGGCTCGTCGAAGCGGGCCACGGCGCTGTGGAGGAGCTCTTGAAGCTCGGCGTCGAGGTTCATTGAGGCGGTGTTTCGGAGTGCGGCGATGCGCGGGTCCTGCGCCGGAAGATCGCTCTGCGCGATGGCGCCAAAGAGGTCCGGAAGGGCGTGTGTGTGCAGGTCGATGGCCTGTTCCACAGCCTCATCGCGCTCCAGATGGAGGTTCTCCGCGGAAGGAGCAGACGCCGGGGCCGGGGCGCGCTCGCAGGCGCTCAGGGCGATGAGCATCCCGAGCAGCAGGCCTGCGAGACGTGTGCGAGGTTGTGATCGGGCGCGGCTCATGCGATGTCGTGCTGGGTCAAAGATGTGGTCAGACGAAGCGGCTCAGACGTTGTCAGGAGTGTGCCCATGAGCGCCGATCAAAGAAAGCAAAACCCCAACCTCTTTCGCGCGTTGGAGGCCGGCGCGATTTTGCTGAGCTTCGGCGTGCTCTATGTGGGGATGACCGTGGCCAGCGGCCTGGAGTCGGTCGCCGCGGAGTGGGGCGCGAAGATTCTGGCGGTGGTGGTGCTCGCTGCGCTCTTCACCGCGGTGCGGCGCGCGCGTCAGCGCGACGCGCGCCTCGCCGGCGACGATTCAGATCCCCAGGCGCGCACCTAACTCTTCGGCAAGCGGCGCGCTGGCCTCATCGCTGAGAAGTTCGATCTCGGACGCGGAGCTGATCATTGAGCCGCGCGAGGCGGCTGCGCGCAGCAGCGGATGATCGAAGAGCTCGCCATCGGCCAGCACGTCGGGAGTCTGGTAGCGGCGCATCAGCGCGAGCCCCACCGCGTCGACCGCCAGCGGATCGACGCCGGCGATGAAGACCCCGCAGCGCTCGTAACGTCGGGGCTCCATGTCCACATCGATGGCGTCGAGGAGGATCAGATCGGGAGGACGCGCCTCGACCAGCTCCAGCTGGCGCGCGGTCGGATCGGCGCTGCTGGCGAGCTCTTCAAAGAGGTTATGCTCGGTGCCGGGCACGCGTCTTCCCAGCAGTCCGCGCGCGCCATGTAGCGCCATCTTCAGGTGCGGCGGCTCATCGCCGACCAGAGCCGTGGTGAGCTGAATATAAACGTCGGCGTCGAGGACCTGCCGGGGGAGCGCAAAGCCCTGCTCCCAGGCCGAGGGCTCGGGGCGCACGTGGCGCCACTGGTGGGAGGGGAGCTCATCGATGGCCAGGAGATCAAAGCCGAGCTCCCGGGCCATCGTCGGAAGTTGTTTGGCGCGGAAGAGCGGGGCGGTGGGCTGGTCGGGATGACGTGTGCCCACGGCGAGCTCGGTGCACTCGTGGGAGCGGCAATGCCGCGCCAGAGTGGCCAGGATGTGGGTATGCGTTGAGTAGGGGGAGGGCTTCCTGCTGTGCAGCGTGGGCTGAATGAAGACGCGCTTTCCCCGGAGCACGATGCTGAACATACCCAGCGCTTTTTCGGTGGCCTCGCGGCGATCGATGGCTGAGATGAGCGCCACTGGTGAGCGTTTGCGTGTGGGGTTCGCAGCGCTCGCGCCCACACGTAGCGGCATGCGCCGAGTGGTCGCTGAGGTCGAGGGCGCACATCCCACCCAGGCGCCGCTGGCCAGCAGAGCGCTCAGGCTTGCGAGGTGCTTCAGGAAGTTGCGGCGATCCATACGAAGCCCGGGGTCAGGATGTGGGTACGAGGAGGCGGCGCGTGCTCAAAAGCTCATGTTGCGCGCCACGTTCTCAAAAAGATGCAGAAAGAAGAGCCCCGGCACGATCATCGCTACCGCGCTCATGCCGCGTCGAAGCGGGGCCTCCTGCCAGGTGGCCAGGGCGGCGCGGTAGGTCAGCCCACCCACAGCCCCCGCCCCCAGAAAGGCGAAGATCCCGAAGGCGGCGTTGGCCAGCATGTTGGGCACCGTCCACAGCTCGGTGGCGAAGGGGCCGGCCTGTGGTCCGATGAAGAAGGTGCGCAACACCCAGAGGGCCACGTAACTTGTCGCGATAAAGCTGGCAAAGACCGCCGCCGGATCGAAGTTGTGTCGGTCGCGGTGGATACACCAGTCGCCCCACAGAAGCGCAAAGGCCGTGCTCAGCGCAAAGCTCATCGAGCCAAACTCGCCGGCGTTCCAGAGCATGCTCAAGCCCAGGCCGCCCAGAAGTCCGCTAAAGCAGAGGATGACGGCGCGGGCGGGGGCGTGGCTCCAGGCGTTTTTCAGGAAGGTGCGAAGCATGCATCGTCTCCAGGCAGGCAGTGTGGCGTGGCAGCGTTCAGGATAATCGCCGTGGCGAGGGCTTTCAAATCGACCGGGGCGATTTCTGGCCCGGCGGGGTGTTTTGAGCCGCGATGAGGGCCAATGCGTTGCGGGTGTTGGCGCGCCGCGATCTCTGGCATAGGCTACAGCGCGATGTGCCCCGAGTTCGCCTGCGGGCCCCGAGTTGATGGATCCCTCCTTTTGAAGCTCTGAGATCATGACAAACCCCTCCGACACCCCGACGCCTTCGAACTTCATCCACGACATCATCGACGCCGACCTTGAGGCCGGGCGCGTCGTCAACGTGGTGACGCGTTTTCCGCCCGAGCCCAACGGCTACCTGCACATCGGCCACGCCAAGTCGATCGTGCTCAACTTCGGCATCGCGCAGAAGTACGGCGGCCAGTGTCATCTTCGCTTTGATGACACCAACCCGCTCACCGAGGATGAGGAGTACGTCGCCTCGATTCAGAACGACGTGCGCTGGCTCGGCTATGACTGGGGCGAACATCTGTATTTTGCGTCGAACTACTTTGAGAAGATGTATGCGTGCGCGCTTCATCTGGTCAAAGAGGGCAAGGCCTACGTCGACAGCCAGAGCCAGGAGGAGATCCGCCAGATGCGCGGCACGCTCACCGAGCCGGGTAAGCCCAGCCCCTACCGCGAGCGCAGCGTGGAGGAGAACCTGGAGCTTCTCGAGAAGATGCGCGCCGGGGAGTTTGGCGATGGTGAGCATGTGCTGCGGGCGAAGATCGACATGAGCAACCCCAACATGCTCATGCGCGATCCGCTGATCTACCGCATCCGTCATGCCACCCACCACAACACCGGCGACGACTGGTGCATCTACCCGATGTACGACTTTGCCCACGCGCTCGAAGACGCGTTTGAGGGGGTGACCCACTCGATCTGCACCCTGGAGTTTGAGAACAACCGCGAGCTCTACGACTGGGTGATTGCGAACTGCCCGGTGAAGAGCGAGCCGCATCAGTATGAGTTTGCCAGGCTCAACCTGGGCTACACGGTGATGAGCAAGCGTAAGTTGTTGCAGCTGGTGCGCGACGAGGTTGTGCAGGGCTGGGACGATCCGCGCATGCCGACCATCGCCGGAATGCGCCGTCGCGGGGTGCCGCCGGAGGCGCTGCGCGCCTTCTGTCAGCTTATCGGCGTGGCCAAGGCCAACAGCACCGTCGACATTCAGCTGCTGGAGTACGCGATCCGCGATGAGCTCAACATGAAGGCGCCGCGGGTCATGGCGGTGATCGATCCGGTCAAGGTCGTGATCACCAACTACCCCGAAGATCAGGTGGAGTGGCTCGACGCTGACTACTTCCCGCACGATGTGCCGCTGGAAGGTACGCGTAAGGTGCCCTTTAGCCGCGAGCTCTACATTGAGCGCGACGACTACCTCGAAGACGCCCCGAAGAAGTGGTACCGGCTGGCGCCGGGCGCCGAGGTGCGCCTGCGCTACGGCTATTACATCACCTGCGATGAGGCGATTTACGGGGAGGATGGCGAGCTCAAAGAGCTGCGCTGCACCTACGACCCGGAGTCGCGTGGGGGCTCGACGCCCGACGGGCGCAAGGTGCGCGGCACGATCCACTGGGTGAGCGCGGCCGAGGCGAAGCCCGCCACGTTTAACCTCTACGACCGGCTCTTTACGGTGGAGCGCCCCGACGGCGACTCGGAGATCGATTTTCAAGAATACCTCAATCCGGAGTCGCTGGTGGTGGCGCAGGGCTTTGTGGAGCCCAGCGTGGCCGACGACGCCGATGATGTGCGCTACCAGTTTGAGCGTCAGGGCTACTTCTGGCGCGACAGCTCCTCGAGCAATGAGGCCCTGGTGTTTAACCGCGTCGTGGGGCTTCGGGACTCCTGGTCGAAGCAGCAGAAAAAGGACGAGCCGAAGCAGGCAACGCCGAAGCCGAAGGCCGAGAAGTCCACAAAAGACGCGGGTGCGAAGGCCTCCTCGAGCGATGATCGCCCCAACAAGCGCCCGGCCTCCTATGAGCGCGACCAGGCCCGCGCGGCCAACCCGGAGCTGGCTGCCCGCCAGATGCGCTACGCCCAGGAGATGGGGCTGAGCGAGGACGACGCCGATCTGCTCAGCGGTGATATGGACGTGGCGACCTTCTTTGAGGCGGCGCTTTCGGCCTACGACACCCCGGCGTCTGTGGCGCCCTGGATCGTCAATGAGGTGCTGCCGCTGGTGCCCGAAGAGAAGACGGTGGCCGCGCTGGATGTGTCGGCTGATGATGTGGCGACGCTGGTGAAGATGGTCGACGCCGATCGCATCACCACGGCGGTGAGCCGCGAGGTGCTGCAGGCGGTGCTGGAGGGCGCCGGCGATCCGGAGAAGGTGGTGGCAGAGCGGGGCCTGGAGAAGGTCAGCGACGCCGCCTCGCTGGAGCCGGTGATCGACGAGGTCATGGCCAACAACCCCGACAATGTGGCGCGTTACCGCGAGGGGAAGACCACGCTTCTGGGCTTCTTCATCGGGCAGGTGATGCGCGCCACCGGCGGGGCGGCCGACGCGGTGAAGGTGCGCGAGATGCTTGAGCGTAAGCTGGGCGAAGGCTAAGCGTCTTGTACGCCGCGCGGAGGTTCAGGCCGCGCGGCGGCCGGTGTGCGGCGAGGCGTCGGAGCTTTTCTGCAGGAGGCTTCGGCGCCGCGCGCGCAGCTTGCGGGCGATGGTCAGCGCGAAGGCGCGGCGCTGACAGGTGAAGGTGAGGGCGGGGTGATCGAGCAGCGCGTCGGCGTGGGGGTCGGGGTGGGTGGCCAGCGCGATGAGGGTGCGCTCAAGCTGTGAGGCGGTGGCGCCGGCGTCGAAGAGCGCGGCGCGCAGCTCGCTTAATGGCGCGTGAGGGTGCTCGTTGCGGGCGTGGAAGAGGGCTTCAAGCCGGCTGAGCGCGCGGGCGTGGTCGAAGGGTTTGAGCGAAACACTGCAGGTATACGAGCGGGCCATAACCATCCCCCTTAAAGATCGAAGTCCGAAGTGAAGGGTGGCGCCCCCCACGGTGGGTGCGCCTCTCCCTTCTGTTATCGCGTCGAATGGGTGGAAGTTGCGTGGCGGCGCGATCTTTTCGGGGATCAGTCTTCGGGCTCCAGGTACACGCCCATGAGCAGATGCGAGGCTTTGGGGGCGTGGACCGAGAGGGCGACGCGGGGCTGAATGACGCATAAGCCCTGGTCGAGCAGGGTGTGGCGGCCCTCGGTGGTGAAGATGTCGACGTGGCCGCGGACAAGCTCCAGGGTGACGACCCCGTCGGTGAGGTGACGCGGCCAGGTGGCGTCGGCCTCAAAGCTGAGCGCCATCAGGGTGAAGGGGCCGCGCTTAAAGAGGGTGATCTGGCGGTGGCCGTCGGTTGAGGCGCTCTCCTCAAGGTCGAGCGCGTCGAAGGTGCGCACCAGATCGAAGGTGGTGACGTCATCGGCAAAGCGCTCGCGGGGAGGCGGGCGCAGGCGTTGCGGGTGAGGATGTTCCATCGTTGGGCTCCTTGTCCGACGTGGAGATGCCCCAACCTCGCGGGGCTCCTCCTCAAAGGTAGGGGCGGCTGCGGCGGCACAAAATGCCCGGGCGAAAGTGGGTGGGCAGGCAGGCCGGCGGGTTGACAGCTCAGCGCAGGCGACGACACTGCGCGGGTCAACGCCGAGCGCTGCCGGGGTAGGGCAGGGCCAAGAAATCGTTTTGAGTTTTTTTGCGTGACTGTGACATAAGAGGGCAGGCCCGCATCCTGCGGGGTTTGCAACCTTTTCTTCAGGGAACGTCCATGGCCATTTCGGAAGCTGACCTCACGAAGTTGCGACGCATTGGAAGCATCGTCGCCGAGACCATCCAGGAGATGGCCGACCACCTTAAAGCGGGCATGACCACCGGGGAGCTCGACGCGATCGGGCGCGCCTACCTGGAAAAACACGGTGCGCGTTCGGCGCCGGAGCTCGTCTACAACTTCCCCGGGGCGACCTGCATCAGCGTCAACCACCGCGCCGCCCACGGCATCCCCGGCGACCTGGAGATTGCCGATGGGGATCTTGTGAACATCGATGTCTCCGCGGAACTCGACGGGTTTTTTGGGGACTCGGGCGCCTCCTTTGGGGTGGGCACGATCACCGAGGAGCAGCAGGCCCTGCTCAGCGCGACCGAAGAGGCGCTGGAGAAGGCGATGAGCATGGCGCGCCACGGGCGTCCCATTCAGATGGTGGGGCGTGTGGTGGAGACGATGGCGCGCAAGCGCGGGTTTACGGTGATCCGCAACCTGGGCGGTCACGGCATCGGGCGCAGCCTTCATGAGAAGCCCAGCTTCATCCCGCATTTTTACGATCGCAGCGAGAAACGCCGCTTTAAGGAGGGCATGGTGCTCACCCTGGAGCCCTTTCTGGCGATGGGGGCCAAAGAGGTCGAAGACAGCGACGATGGCTGGACGCTGCTCACCGAAAACCGCGGGCTCGTGGCGCAGTTTGAACACACGATGGTGATCACGCGCGATGAGCCGATCGTGCTGACGCGTCGCGCGGGGGCGTCAAAGGTGGGGTGAAGGTTCGCGGCATGAGTCGGACTTCACGCGCCTTCCCGACCAACCCGACTAAAAAACCTCACCAAACGACGCGCCTCCCGGGGGCGCCCGCGAGCAAACGTCGCTCGCCGGCGTCCTTTTTTTGTGTGAAGCGCGTGTGGTTGTAAGTGTTTGAGATTTAAGGTCTATCTGGCGCGAAGGGGACGGCTTGCGGCCTCACTGGTGGCGACGATGAGCGTGAGGGCGCCGACGATAAACGCGCTCCAGAAGGCGGCGCGGATGTCGTAGTAGTCGGCCACAAAGGGGCTGATCATCAGCCAGAGGGCGACGATGACCGTTGTCCAGCGCAGGCCGGTAAGGCCGGTGGGGTTGGCAAAGCGCAAAAGGGCGATGAGCGTGAGGCTTGCGCCGATGAGCGTGGCGTTCCACCAGGCGTTGGGGTCCCAGGAGAAACCCAGCAGGTAGGGGGAGAGCAGCAACCAGATGCCGCCGCTCAGAATGAAGGCGTAGACCAGTACGGCGCGGCGAGGGGACTGGGTGAGGGTGGCCATAGGGGCTCCTTGCGTGGTGGCGAGCGGGGCTCTGGCAAGAAGGTAGACACCGGTGGGGAGGGTGTTCGGCAAAGCCGTGTCGGCGGGGGCGGAGACTTGCGATCGGGCCGGTCGTGAGCAGGTTTGGCCACGTTAGTTCAGTGGTGAGACGTAGACCCGGGAGAGCTATGAGTACAACGAAGAGCGAAGTATCGGATATGGCGCGCTGGGTGCGAGAGGTGGGGGCCTGGAAGAGTGAGCATCACAGGCTACGGGCTCTGCTGGCTCGGATCGACACGACATTAAGCCAGCGGGAGAAGGCGGTGGAGGATGCCCTGTGGGTCAGGGCGCACGCCGCCGACCAGCACGAGGCGCGCAGCGCCGAGGCGTCGCTGCGCCGCGCACTCAAGGCTGTGGAGCGTGAGCAGGCGCAGACCCATGCTCGCCTCGAAGCGATCTGCGAGTCGCTGGAGGAGGTGCACCTGGAGGGCTCCGAGGCGATCACCGGCCCGGGTGAGGAGCCTCCGGAGCGCGTCGGCGTCTCGGGGCGCGCCCCCGATGATGAGGATCGGGTCGAAGAGGCGGTCTGGGAGTCCTTTCCGGCCAGCGATCCGCCCTCGTATAACCCGGGGCGCGCCTGAGGCGCGGTCAAACGCGCCGAGACGATGCGCTCAGCCGAAGTTCAGGTCGGCCCCGCGCCCGAGGACCTTGCCGTTGTAGAGCGAGGTGATCTGGCGCAGGGTTGAGGCCTGGTCAAATGCGGTGAGCGCGCTGATGCCATCGGCGGGAACGACCACATCGAACCAGCGAAGCCCGGCGGAGGCGGCGGTCTGGGCGACGCAGATGTTGGCGACGGTGCCCACGATGATCAGGGTCTCGATCTTCCAGATGCGCGAGAGGTAGTGCTCAAGCTCGGTGCCATAGAAGGCGTCGTAGCGGGCCTTTCGTAGGATGAGGTCGCCGGGTTTCGGGGTGAGTTGATCGACGATCTTCCAGCCCCAGGTGCCCTCGACGCAGTGCACCGGCCAGATCTCAAACTCGCGGTCGTCTGGGCCGTGGGTGTCCTGGGTGAAGACGACGCGGGCGCCGCTCTTGCGCGTGCGCTCCACCAGATCGGCAATCGCCGGCAGGGTAGAGGGCGCCGCCTGCACAAAGAGCGAGCCGTCGGGATCGACGAAGTCATTTTGCATATCGACGACGATCAGGGCGGTGCTTTTGGGGTCGAGGGTCAGGGTGCTGGTGATGGGGAGCTCGGGCAGCTCCAGGGAAGATTTGTCAGGCAGGCCGGTGAGCGTCATCATAACTCCAGAGCAACATCGTGAGCGTAAGCACGTATACGTGGTGATCGCATCCAGGACATGAGATGGCGAAGTTAGAGGTCGGTGATCGCGCGCCCGATTTTGAGTTGCCCGATGCCTCGGGCCGTCCGGTGCGTCTGAGCCGGGAGCTTGCGCGGGGGCCGGTGCTGCTGGTGTTTTACCCGGGTGATTTTTCGCCGGTGTGCACCCGACAGCTATGCAGCTACCGCGACAGCTACGATCGTTTTGCGTCGCTGGGGGTAACAGTACTGGGGATCAGCGACGACACCATCGATAAGCACCGTCGTTTTACAGAGGAGCATCAATTTCCCTTTGCGTTGCTGGCCGATCCGCAGCGGGAGGTGATCGACGCGTACGCCGGCACCGGGATGATGTCGGGGGGCCGGGCGCATCGGGCGAACTTTCTGGTGGGGCAGGATGGGCGGCTGGCCTACGTCTTTGTGGAAAAGGTCAGCCTTTTTCATCGCGGCGCCGACGAGCTCTATGAGGCGGTGCGCGCGGCGCTGGAGCAGGGGGCTCAGGCGCCGAAGTAGGCCCAGGCTATAAGTCCGAGCAGGGAGAGCAGCGCGCTGCAGATCATCAGTGTGGCCTGCAGGTGGGGGCTTTTGCGAAAGGAGTCCGGGGTCAGAGCCATAAGGGTGCTTCCTCCGTGAAGCGGCGCGACGAGACGGCGTGGAGGCGGGCGCGCGAGTGGTGGTCGGGTAAAATAGGCACAATGATTGAGCATAAGCACCGCCCGACGCGCTCCAAGGCGAGCCGGGGGGGCGCGGCGGTCCGGGCAGAGGCGGTGTGGCGAGCTCCCCGGAGAGGTGAATGACGAATGCAATGATGCTATCACTGCAGATCGCAGGTGGCGAGCCGTAACGCGGCGCGCCGATTGATCAGGTAACGCGAGTGATGATGTGAAGACGTCGGGAGATGCGATGAAAGCGATGATGTGGAAGGTGGTGTGTGTGGCGCTGGTGTGCGGCGTGGGGGCTGCGGGTTGTGCCGGTGATGCGGAAGATCCCTCGGATGTCGGCCAGCTGCAGGATGGGGGCGGCGACGCCGGTGAGGATGCGTCTGAGGATGCGAATGCCCCGGACGTGGCAGATGAGCCGGATGCGGATGCGCCCGATGCGGATGCGCCCGATGCGGATGCGCCCGATGCCGAAGAGCCGGACGCCGACGCGCCCGACGTCGATGAGACACCCGAAGGCGATGGCACAAGCTGTGAGCAGGCGATCGACGTGAGCGAGGGCGTGGTGCTTGAGGACCAGACGACAGTCGGAGCGCCGGAGAACCAGGACGCCGATGGCGATGGCTGCCCCAGCGGCCGTATCAGCGGGCCGGAGCTCATTTATGTGGTGAGCCCGAGCGAGCCCACCAGCTACCGCGTGCGGGTGGAGCCCAACGAGGTGAGCTTCGATCCGATGATTTACGTGCGTAGCGGCTGCGAGACCTCGGTGTGTCTGGCCGGCACGGTGTTAAATGGTCCCGGAAGCCCGGAGACGTTGAGTTTTGAGGCGCCGGGTGGTGTGCCCAGCTACATCTTCGTCGATGGGGAGTGGCTCTCGGAGGGGAGCTTCCGCCTGGAGGTGACGATCGAGGAGTGAGGGCAGCTTTTGTTGGGGGGAGCTCAGGCCAGAGAGCGCGCGCGATCTTTCGCGGCGCTCTTTTTGGCGTTCTTGGCGTGGTACATGCGGCTGTCGGCCAGGGCCAGGGCTCCCATCGGGTCGCCTTCGACCTCGTCGAGGTGGGCGGCGCCGATGCTGACGTCGGCGCGTGCAAATCCTCGCCGGCGCAGGCGTTCCAGGATGTGCTCGACGCGATTCTCAAGCCAGTCTCGCTCGCCAGGGGCGCCGGGGTTGGGGAGCAGAAGTACGAACTCATCGCCGCCGATGCGGTAGATCTGGTCGACGTCGCGAAAGCCCTGCTGGAGCTCGTCGGCGAAGGCGAAGAGGAGCTCGTCGCCGTGTTTGTGGCCGCGCTCATCGTTGATGGACTTGAGGCCGTCGAGGTCGCAGAAGACGACCATCACGTCGGGGTTTTGCTCGGCGTCGAGCATCGCGGCGATGTCTTCTTCGAAGGCGCTGCGGTTGCGCAGGCGGGTGAGGCTGTCGGTGCGGGCGACGTTTTCGGCGGTGGAGACGCGGCCCTGAAGTTGTTGCATGCGCTCAGCCACCGAGTAGGCCATCGCGAGCATGCCTAAGGCGGTGCTGGCCAGGGTGGCCAGGCGCACCGTGGCGGTGGGAAGATCGAGGATAATAGCGTCGGCGATGGTCAGTGAGGCGCCGATGAAGAGCAGGCTAAAGGCCAGCAAAAAGATGCGGGCGGCGCTCACCCCGGCGCGCCAGGAGCGCCAGACGCCCAGGGCCATCAGGCTCAACGCCAGCGCGGCGGCGCCGGCCTGCAGGTGGTAGACCAGGGTGTAACTCGCGATCGGGATGACGCCGAGCAAGAGCGTGACGGCCAGGGTGGCCGCATCGAAGACGCGGGCCAGGCGCGGTGAGACCAGCCGCAGGCTCAGAAACTCCCGGGAGAAGAGGAGCACAAAGAGCACCATCGCGTTGTTGGCCGTCAGGTTGAGCAGGCTGGTGTCGGTGTCGGGCATCACGAAGATGCGCAAAAGCTCGTAGTGCGTCAGCCAGAGCATGGCGGAGGCGAAGGTGTAGCAGGCGAAGTAGAGGTAGACCTGCTCGCGCACCCGCGCCCAGATGGAGAGGGAGTGCACCGTGAGTGCCAGCAGGATGCCCAGGGAGAGCAAGAGCGTGATCTGCAGGCGCAGGCTGTGCTGGTTGAAGGTGCGTCGGGACTGCAGCTCGATCTCACCGAGGTGAATGTGCGGCGGGACCCGCGCGGTGATGAAGAGTGCGATCTCGTAGGGCTCATCCGGGCGCAGGGAGAGGGGCAGGCTGTGGCCGACGACCGGCAGCGGGCGGTCCAGAGCGTGGAGGGTGCGCCCGGTGCGAAGATGTTGAGGCAGGCCGCCAAGTTTGGGGGTGGCGATGAGCTCGACCTCCTGCACGGTGGGGAGCAAAAAGGAGAGCACGACGTTGGGGTCTGGGGCGGTGTTGATGACGTCGAAGAGCAGTACGTGGCGGCCCACCTCGAAGGGGAGGGTGCCGCCGGTGTGCAGGGGAAGATCGCCGGCGATGCGCCGAAGTTCGGGAAGATCGGCTGGAGTGTAGTGGGCATCTGCGTCGGCGATGACCTTGACGCCGCGTGCCAGGGAGACGTTTGAGTTGGCGCTTACGCGGATCGAGGGGGCCGGCTGGGCGTCGGTCTGGCGGGGGGCGACCATGAGCGCAAGAAAAGCGAACATCGCCAGGGCCATCAGAGGCAGGCCGGCGAGTCGGGGGCGCGCAGGTGTGGGCGTCGAAGAAGCCATCGTCGCTCAGGACGCAGGTGGCAGAAGCCCTCGTCCGGGTCGGGAGCGAGGGGGAGATGCTTCGAATGGGGGCGTTGTAGAGGGAAGAATCACCGGTGTCGATGCCTCTAACGGGCGAAGGGAAACACCCGGGGCTTGAAAACAAGGCGAGGTGCTCTACTTTTCGCAGCCGAAGTCGCCCCGATGGTCGCGGCGATAGAATGGCTTTGCCGAGGATGTAGTGATGAAGCGAGTGGCGATCAGCGGGGCACGTGGGCTTGTGGGAAGGGCGTTGCGCGAGCGGCTTGAGGCCGAGGGGGTGGAGGTTGTGGCGATGGTGCGCTCGCGCGAGCGGGAGGGCATCTCTTGGTCGGCGGAGCGTGGCGAGCTCGATGAGGCGGCGCTCTCGGAGGTCGATGCGGTGGTGCATCTTGCCGGGGAAAGTCTGGCGGCGAGCCGGTGGACCGAGGCGCAGAAGAAGCGAATTCTGGAGAGTCGGGTCAAGGGCACCGAGCTGATTGCCGGGGCGCTGGCGAGAATGGAGAAGGGGCCAAAGACGCTGATTTGCGCCTCGGCGGTGGGGTATTATGGCGACACCGGCAGTCAGTGGGTCGACGAGACGGCACCGTCGGGGGAGGGGTTTCTGGCGGAGGTGTGTCGGGCGTGGGAGGAGGCCTGCGAGCCGGCGCGCGGGGCGGGCGTGCGTGTGGTTAACGCCAGACTCGGCGTGATCACCTCTTCGGAAGGCGGCGCGCTCGATAAGATGATGCTCCCCTTTAAGATGGGCGTGGGCGGGCCGATGGGCAGCGGTGATCAGTACATGAGCTGGGTGGCGCTCGATGATGTAGTTGGGGCGCTGCGTTGGCTTTTGCTGGAGTCGGAGTTGGAGGGGCCGGTCAACGTGGTCAGCCCCAACCCGGTGACCAACGCCGAGTTTGCGAAGGCGTTGGGTAAAGCGATGCATCGCCCGGCGGTGATGCCCACGCCGGGGTTTGCGCTGAAGATCGCGCTGGGCAAAGAGATGGCCGAAGAGATGTTGCTCATCGGGCAGCGTGTGCGTCCGAAGCGTCTTCAAGAAGGTGGGTACGCGTTTGAACATCCCCGGGTGGACGAGGCGCTGCGCGATGCGGTGAGCGAGTGAGCTCTCAGGTAACATCAGCACGCGATGCTGGTGTTGGGGGATGTGGGAGCTGGTGATGCGACCGCCGCAGCGCACCTCGGCTTGAAAAAGTCACGGGGGCGGGCTAGGGCTGGCGGTGTTTACACACACCTTGAATCCCCCACAGAAGGGAGGCGCACGATGAGCGCAGAGCCTGAAGTGCAGTCCGGGCATGCCGGTGGTGATGGTTGTCAGCAGAAGCCTGTGGAAGCGGTGGCGATCACTCCGCCGAAGACCCCGCGCCGCCGCATGGCGAGTTTTGCAAAACCCGGGGAGCGTAAGACGCGCTACTCGCTGCCTGAAGAACTGCACAGCGCCTCGCCAGTGGGGTATCGCCGCCGGGTGGCGCTGAGTCGGGAGGAGGCTCAGGACGCGCTGAAGTTGCTCTCGCTGGAGCGGCCGAGCGGGTTTGGGCCGGTGGAGGCGATCGAGGAGGGGGAGCTTTTTGAAGAGTGTGCGTTAGGGGTGATGAGCGCGCGGCAGTCCACGAACTTTCGCGGGCATCGTCAGGTGAGTTTTGGGCCCGAAGACTCGGTAAGGCTTGCGCACCTGCTGCGCAGCCTGGGGCATCTGGATGCACCCGTGCTCGACAACGCTTCGTGCACGCACGTGGTGTTGAGCCGGCCTTACCGCACGCCTTTTACGCTGCTCCTGACCCTGGTCGGACATAAGCCGGTAAAGAGCCTGCTGACGGTGCCCTACCGCGCGTTTCGCAAGAAGTTCTGGCATGAGGACGATATCCCCTCGGTGGGGTATCTGCAGCAGCTGCATGTGGGGATTCTGGCCGATGCGATGGAGCGGGCGGCGGTGGTTGCGTCGTGCGGACGGAGACGCGCGCAGGTCTTCTCGGCGCCTTTTTGCAGTGAGCCGCGGCGGCGAGAGAACCGCCCGATGTTGCGGGCGATGGAGGAGATGTGCGGATTGACGGCGGCCGAGCGCGCTCAGGGCTGGCGGGTGGCGTTGGTCGCGCAGGTCGGGCGCGCGCTGCCCGGCGAAGAGGTCGAGTTGGAGCGGGAGCTCTGCCGCAAGATCGGCGCGAACCTGATGGCCTTTCGGAGCGAGCGAATTCAGCCGGGGAGCAACGCCGATGAGAGCGCGCCTGATGAGTATCAGCACGACCAGGGGATGGTGGTGCCCGAGGAGCTGACGGTGATGGCCGGGCGGGCGGCGTACAACGCGTTTGCGCACTGGACGGGCTGCGACCGGGAGCGGGCCAAACGCCTGATGATGCTCGAGCGCGTCGACGTGCTTACGCCGGCCGGGCAGGCCCGTATCAACGAGGTGCAGCACGGACTTGATGAGGTCACCGACCGGGTAATTGCGACGCTGCCGACGTGGGCCGACCTTCCGGTGGGGCGTGCGTTTAGCCGAAACGCCGAGCGGGGGCGTAAGGCTTTTGGCCTGGCCGGCCAGCGTATCTACATCGGCGGGCTCTCCCGGCGCGAGGTGGCGCGAGCCGGGTTGGACTGGGATCAGTGCGTGCGCGCCATCGGGGCGTGCGCGGCGCGCAGCGGCCTTGTCGCCGAGCTGATGGGTGTGATGGATCTTCCTGAAGGTTGCGACCTGCTCGCCGGCCTCTGCCTGATGGCGGGTCCGGTTAATCAGAATGACATCGGTAAGGCGTTTTATGGCCAGCCCGATCTTCTGGCGAAGACCTTTGAGGGGCGCGACCCGACCTCGCTGCTGGTGTGGACGCTTAAAGCCAAGACGGTGGCCGACCCGATCGGCAACGAGGAGCAGCTGATGAATCCGCGCCGTCAGGGCAAACTTGTCGATCTTCGGCCGGGGCCGCATGAGGTCGTTCATATGGCACGCGGGGGGACGCTGGAGGCGATGCGCCGGCGCGGCGAAAAGATCAACACCGAGCGCGCGTTTGGTGATGTGGGCAACTTCGTGGTCGACCCGCAGGGGCGGGGAATTCCTGGCAATAAAGGCGCGGCCTGGCCGGCGAGCTGGCGTGGTGAAGCGGTCTGGGAGGTGAAGTGATGGAGCGCGCAGAAGCGATGGTGTTTGAGGCGTTGCCGGCGCTGGGGCCGCTTTATGTGAAGGCCGCCGCTCGCCGGCGTTCCGCGCCGACTCCCGGGACAGCGTTGAAGGCGCTGAGCGCGCGTGTGGATCGGGTGCGCGTGGACCTCGATGAGCTGGGGCGTTATCGCGCGCTGTGTGGGATTGCCGATCACGGCATCGTACCTTTGCCTTATCTGCAGGTGCTGGCGACGCCGCTGCATGCGGCGATCATCGCTCATGCCGACTTCGGATTGCCGGCGTTGGGGCTGGTGCATCTGGAGAACACTCTGACGCAGCATCGGCCCGTTGAGGTCAACGAGGTGCTGCGGCTGAGCGCGCGAGTGGAAGAGGGGCGTTGGGATGAGAAACTCGGCTATGTGGTGACGCTGGTCAGTGAGGCGCACGTCGGCGAGGAGCTTGTGTGGGAGAGCCGGCTGAGCGCTCTCTCTCCGGTGCGCCGCGCGCGCTCGAAGCGTGGGCGTCGCAAGGAGGCGCCGGAGGTCGGGGAGCAGGGCGACGCTCGCGTATCTGTGATGGTGCGCGCGCCCGAAGACCTGGGGAGGCGCTATGCGGCGGTCTCCGGCGACTTCAATCCGATTCATCTGCACGCCTGGACGGCGCGGCCCTTCGGGTTTGATCGCGCGATCGCGCACGGGATGTGGACACTTTCGCGGGCCTGGGGGGAGGTGCAGGAGCTGATCGATGCTCGGGCGCCGGTGGAGATGGTGGTGCGATTCCGCAAGCCGGTGAAGTTGCCGGCGCGGCTGTGGATCGCCGCCTGGCCCCTCGATGACGAGGAGGACGGGTTGGAGCTCCGCTGCCAGAGCCCGGATGGTCGTCTCACGCATCTGGAGGGGCGAGTGCGCGTGGGGTAAATGGCGTCGCTGGCGGCGCATGGTTAGTCGGAGAAGACGGCGTCGGGCCGCGACTTCAAGGCCTGGCAATCGACCGAAGGGGCGACGCGTTTGAGCTCAACGTAATTGAGCTCCGGGTCGGGTAAGGGCCGGGCTTCGGGGCCGCCGCGCAGAAAGCGGCTGGTAGCGTCAACGACGCTCTGCTCGCTGTTCCAGCGCACGCTTCCGCGCAGGTGGTCGGCGCTATCGACGCTAAAGGTGTATTCGTCCCACCCGCGTTGCACCACGCGGACTTCGCCATCGATGAGGCCCTCGACCTGCACGGAGAGGCCGGGGTGGCCGTCGCCATCCTGGTCGAAGACGCGGGGATCGTCGGCGTCTTCCGGCAGGGGCTCATTGGCCGGGTCCCGAAGGCGAACGCCGCGGATGTCCCAGTCTCGGGCCACATCGAGTCGCCAGGTGTCGCCGTCCTGGCGCAGCGTGCCGCGGCGGGTGCGCTCGGGGAGGCTTTCGATAAACGCATCGGGGATCGTCGTGCGAACCACACGCGAGCCGTCGAGGGTGGCGTTGCACGCGCGCGACTTCATGCGCAGCCGAGTGCCCTCTTGCTCCACCTCCACGATGAGGTAAGCGGTTGTGGTTGTATCGACGCGACCGACGCCCATCACCTTTGCGCGCGCAGTGGTGACCAACTTCTGGGCAAAACGCCCGCTTAAATCAGGTGGGACCGACTCGGAGGTTGGGGGATCACTCGCGGGCTGAATGAGCGTGTGAGGGGGAGGTGTGAGCAACGCCGTGGTGGGTTGCACCGCCACAGGGGCCGTGCCGGAAGGGGGGGCCAGGGCGGGCAGGCTCATCAGCAGGGCGATGGCGGGGAGGATACTCATGGGCAGCTCAAGAGGCAGTGTGGACATGGATGCATCGGTTGCGGGCAGAGATCCTCGCCACCGCCGCGCTGGAAGCAACGCCGAAGCTGAAGATTTTTTCCCTGTTATTTTTTTCAGGAAATGCGCTCGCCGGTGGATTCGGCGAGCTTAAGGTTCTTCGGGAAACTCGTGATCGGGCTCGCCAGTGCGAAGCTCAACCGGCTCGGTGTCCGGCGCGTCGTGTAGGGGAAAGGTTGCTTCAAAGCTCATTCCCGAGCCGTCATTAAGGGGGTGCAGGCGAAGGGTGCCCCGGAAGGTTTTGATGATGTCAGCGCAGACCGAGAGGCTCAGGCCGCGCTGCTCGTTGCGAAGCTGGCCTTGATGAAAGGGGCTGATGATGGCCTGGATGTCTTGTTCGATCGGGGCATTGCCGTTGGCCTCAATGATAATGGAGGCGGTCGAGGAGTCCTGGTGCACGCGGAGCGCGACGCTGCGCTCGCGCTGGTCGTCGGGGAAGGAGCGCGCGGCGTGGAGCAGCAGGTTGAGGACCGCCTGGACCAGGCGAACGGGCTGGGCCCGTACAAAGGCCAGCTCGGGGGGAGCGTGCAGGGTGAAGTTCGTTTTATAGCGCAGTGCGTTGTAGACCATCTTCATCGCGGTGGTGGCGATGTCTTGCAGAGCCACAGTGACCATCGGCGGCGAGGAAGGAGGGCGCGCGAAGTCGCGCAGGTCACTGACGATGGTCTTGATGCGGGACATCCCGCTTAAGTTTTCGTCGATGGTGTCCTGGAGGTCGTCCACGAGGTGACGCACGTTATGGGCGCTGAGCAGCGACTCAAGCGCGCGGGCGCGCTCCGGGTCTGGCTCCTCGGCGATAAGGGCGTCGAGTTTGCGGGTAAACGCGGTCAGCTCACTGCAGTGGTGCTGGCGCACCACTGAGAGGTTGGCGATGACATACGCCGAAGGGTTGTTGACTTCATGGGCGATGCTCGTAGCGAGCTCGCCGATGGCCGCGAGGTGGTCGAGCTGCACGAGCTGCTCGCGGATCATATCGATGCGTTTGCGCTCCACGATGGAGGTGACTGTGGTGATGACTTCTTCGAGCTGGCCCTGCTTGTTTCGGACCGGCTGGGTGTTGACCAGGACCGGGAGAGGTTCGCCGTCTTCGCGGCTGATCAGCAGCTCAACTTCAAGGCGCGCTTCGCGATCCTGGAGGGTGAGGTGGGTGGGAAGATCGTCGGGAAGCAGAGGGCGTCGGTCGGGGGTTTGCAAGCTGAGGCGTTCGCACCACTGGGAGACGGGGATGAGCTCTTCGATGCCGAGCATCGCGCGGGCGGAGCGGTTGGCCAGGCGTGTGGTGCCGTCGGCGCGGGTGATGATGACGCCAACGGGCACGGTGTTGAGGACGCTGCGCAGTGTGGACTGGACGCTCTCGCGGCTGGCACGCAGCTCATCGCTGATCAGGTAGAGATCTTCGAAGGCGGTGGTGAGGATGCGTGCCAGCTGGCGGTGGGTCTCATCGATTTCCTGAAGTTCGCCCTCCCACTGGGCGGCCGAGGATGGGGGCTCGGCGATGCTCTCGGGTTTGAGAACGCGGTCGATCTGGTGGAGCAAGAAGTCGTCGCCGCGCTCCTTGGTCATGAAGTAGTCGGCGCCGGCACCCAGGCCGCGCATCAGGCTAAGTGCGTCGGAGAGGGCCGTGAGCAAGACGACTTTCACCGGCTCAAAGCGGGACTCGGACTTGATGCGGCTGCACAGCTCAATGCCGCTCTCGCCGGGCATATGCACGTCGCTGAGCACGAGATCGAAGGTGAGCTGTTGCAGGCTATCCCAGGCGCTCTCGGCGTCGCGGGCGATCTCAACCTGGTGGCCGGCGTCTTCGAGCATCGCTGCCAGGTAATGCGCCTGGGTCGGGCTGTCTTCAACAACCAGGATGCGTGCCGGTTGCGTGGCGACGTGCTTGGACGCAGTGCTTCCCATCGTGGGTCCCATCATTCGTGGCAGTGAGATGCGAGAGAGCGGACTCTAAACGAAAGGTTACAATACGCGCGCCAAAATACCTAATCGGAGGGAGGAGGAGAATGAGGAAGCTGACGCTGAAGGAGGTGACGAGGCAGGTGAGTCAAAGGGAGGGCGTGGGCAGCGGCGCCGGATTCAAGAGCCGCGCGCGGCATTCCGTAAACGGCGCAGCCCTGCTCGTGCTGAGCGATGGTGAGCGCGCCGCTTTGTCGCATGGCCATCAGCCCGTCGACGCCGTCGCGCCCCATACCGGTGAGGATGATGCCCCATGCGCGTGGCCCGTAGTGTTCGGCCAGCGACGTAAAGAGGTGGTTGGCCGAGGGGCGAAAGCCGCCGATGGGAGGGGCGTCGCTGAGGACAATACGCCCCTGCGATGCTCCCACGTGATAGTGATCCGGGGCGATGTAGACGCGGGAGGGCTCCAGGGGCTCGTCGTGGTGAGCGACGCTGATGCCCAGGCGCGTGTCGTAGCTGAGCCAGCGGATGAAGGGAGTCAGGAAGCCGGCGGTGAAGTGCTGAACGACCAGGATCGGCGTGGGGAAGTCTTCGGGAAGTTCGATGAGGATCTGGTGGAGGGCAGCCGGTCCACCCGAGGATGCCGCGATGCCGATGATGTCCGGGAGAGGGCGTCGCTTCGCTTCGCGAAGCGACGAAGGAGGAGGCTGCGACTGTCGTCTGCGAACGACCTTCACGGTGCTCATGTCATGGAGGGTCAAAAGCAGCTGACGACGCTGGTCTTCACCCAGCTCGTGAAGAGGACCGGGGAGTACGGTCAACGCGCCGGCCCTCAACGCTTCCATGATCTGAGGCCCGGGGGGATCGTCGCAGCGCTGCGTGTTTGCGGCGATGACGATGGGCATCGGCACCTGACTCATGACGTGTGCGACGGTCGTGGTCAGCGGGGCTGTGTCGGGGGTCTCCGCGATGATGAGGAGGTTGGGGTTGGCCCGTTTGAGTCGTGCGAGAAGATCGACTGGCGAGCCCATCTCCAGAATCACTTCCAGGTGGGGATCGGCGTTTAAAAGGTCGAGGAAGTCGCGGCGCTGTCGGGCGTCCGGGAGGAGCAGGGCGACCCGAAGAGGCGGGGGTGAAGGAGGGGTCATGATCGAGGCGCCGCCGGGAGGAAGTCAGAGAGTGTCTGCAACAGAAGCGCCGGGTCGAGGAGGTTTTTGACGATGTAGGCGTCCGCGCCGGCCTCCAGTCCCAGGGCGCGATCTTCGTCGGAGGCGCGGGCGGTGACCAGGATGATGGGAAGCTGTCGCGTGGTCGGGTTATGACGCAGCGCACGGGTGAGCTCAAAACCATCGAGGCGAGGCATCTCGACGTCGCTGATGACGGCCTCAACGCGGGCGGAGTTCAGAAGTTCTAAAGCTTGTTTGCCGTCGCTGGCAACCAGCACTCGCCAGCCGGCGTCTTCGAGCAGACGCTGGTAGAGGGTGCGGGTGGTCACCGAGTCGTCGACGATGAGCACCGCGCGTGTGGGTGCGGGAGAAGTCTGAAGACTGGCCGGCGCGCCAGCGACCCGGGCGAGAAGTTCGGTGGGTTGCAGGAGCAGAGCAACCTCACCGTGGGGAAGTTGGGCGTAGCCGCCCAGAAGTTTCAGGCCGCGCAGGCGTCGTCCCAGGCTTTTGACGACGAGCGTCTGCACGCTGTGCCAGTCCTCAACGATGAGGGCGAGTCGGCCGGAGCTTGAGCGCAGCTCAACAACGCAGAGGTGGGTGGGAGTCTCAGAGGGATCGGGGAGCGAGAGGAGGGAGTTGAGATGAACCAGGCGCGTGCGTTGATCGCCGAGGGTGGTGAAGAGCTTTCCGTCGTGGAGCTCAACGTCGGCGCAATGAATACGATCGAGGGAGGCGATGGCGGTTGTAGGAAGAGCCAGATCCTGGCCGGCCGCGGTGACGACGAGCGCCTCGGTGGTGGCCAGGCTCACGGGCATTTGCAGAAAAAAGGCCGTCCCGGCGTCGGGCTCGGTGCTCAGAGCGATGGTCGCTCGCAGGTGGTTCAAGTGGCTCTGGACAATGTCGAGCCCGACTCCGCGGCCGCTGTGGCTGCTGACTCCCGTGGTGGAGAGGCCGGGAGTAAAGAGCATGGCGACGCGCTCGTCGGCGTTGGTGACTTCGGGAAGTTGGAGTTTGAGGGCTGCAGCTTCGACGGCTTCCCAGTCGATCCCGCGGCCATCATCCCGAAAGGCAATATGAAGATGATCACCCTGAATATGCGCTTCGACGTGAATGGCGGCGCGGGCGGGTTTGCCTGCGGCGACGCGCTCTTCGACGGGCTCGATGCCGTGGACCACCGCGTTGCGAAGCAGCTGCAGGAGCGCGGTGCTCAGCCCTTCGATGATGTCGCGGTCCAGGCGCAGATCGCCCCCGCGGCAGTGCAAGACGAAGTCGCGTTGGGGGAAGGCGCGGCGCAGATCATGAGCCACCCGGGCGAGCACCTCGTAGGTGAGGCTGAGCGGTTGCATGCGCGCAGCTTGAAGGCGCTCGTTGAGATCTTCGACCAGCCGGCTGACGCGGCGGGATTGCTCGTAGAGCGTCGTCGAGATGTCTCGGGCGCGTTCGGGGCGATCGGCAAGCTCGGTGGACAGGCGCTCAAGACGGCGGTGGGTGCTCCAGAGCTCGCCACCGAGCGCCACGAGGCGATCGATCTCCGGAGCACTCAGCCGAACGTGCTGGGGGCCGTCGGCGGCAGACGCACCCAGCGCTCGGAGTACAGCGGAGGGGGGGCGCTCGGACATCGCGGAGGGCACCGTCGCACGATGAAATGCAGAGACCGGACGCGGCTGCGAGGCGTTGTCGGGGGTTGCAGCACGTTCGGGCGCGTCGGCCTCGGCGGAGGGAGGTGCGGGCGGAGCTGCGGCGCCGGCGCCTGTAAAGAGGTCGTCATGGACCGGCTGGCCGGCGGCAAGAAGTTCGGCGGCGTGCTCCAGCGCATCGGAGACAGAGAGGAAGTCGTCGATGAGCGCGGCCGGAAGCTCACTGCGGCTGGCACGGAGCCTGGCGAGCTCGTCTTCAAAGCGGTGACAGGTTCGCTCGATTGCCCGTTCGTCGACTGCGCGAGCAGCTCCTTTCAGGGCGTGGACCGCCCGAAAGAGGATCTGCAACGACTCGTGGCGCGCTGGCTGGTCGAGCTGATCGTAGTCGAGAAGTTCCGCGCGGATGCGGGCCACCTGCTCCTGCAGCTCGCCGATGAAGATGTGGCGCAGGCGGTTGCGAAGCTGGTCGGAGTTCATAGGGTGCGCGCCTCGAGCAGCTCTTCGAGTCGGTCAACCATCTGGGTGAGCTCGCCAAGCGCGCGCTCGGCCTGGCCGCTGGCGGCGAGGTGCTGTTGAACGACGCTTTCGATCGCGCTCATCGCTTCGTTGATCTGGGAGATGCCAATGGCCTGCTGACTGGAGGAGGCGAGGATCTGATTTGCGGCGCGGGCGGTCTCCGAGAGGGTGCGCGAGAGGACGTCGATGGTCTCGCCGGCGCGGTGGGCCGAGGCGATGGTGGTGGTCACGCTCTGGTCGCTGGCCTCGGTGGCTGCAATGGCCTCGCGGGTGGAGGTGTGAATGGTGGCAAGAATGGTCTGGATCTCGTTGGTAGCGCCCTTTGACTGTCGGGCCAGCGCTTTGATTTCGGCGGCGACCACCGAGAAGCCGCGGCCGTGTTCGCCGGCCCGGGCGGCCTCGATCGCCGCGTTGAGGGCCAGGAGGTTGGTCTGTTCGGCGAGCTCGTTGACGGTGGCGGTGATGGTGGCGATCTGGCTGGCGTTCTCAGCCAACTCCACTACCCGGCGTGCGAGCTCTTCAGTGTTGTTGCGCACCAGCTCCATGTGGCGTGTTGTCTCGGCGACGGTGTCCTGGCCTTCTTTGCCGATGGCCTCCGAGCGACGGGCGGCCTCGGCGACGGCGCGGACGCGCTCGGCAGATTGCTCGCTGGTAGCGGTGACCTCGTCGACGGTGGCGACGGTCTGCGAGACCGAGGCCATCTGCTCCAGGGTGCCGGCGTGCTGCTGGGAGCTGGTGGCGAGCAGCTCGGCGGTGGCCGAGCTGAGCTGGCTGGCGAGCTCGCGGATGATGCCCAGAAGTCGGTTGCGCTCGGCCTCTTCCCGGGCCTCAGTGCGTCGATCGTGAAGGACCACCAGGCCGATGCGCTCGCCCTCATGGCGCACCGAGGAGGCCCGCACGTAGACGGGGATGGCGTCGCCGGAGTGAGCCAGGGCCTGGCCTTCCGTCTCGATGGGTTCGTGGGCGCTGGCGCGGGTGATCATCGCGATGGGGGTGGCGTCGAGTTTGAGAAGATCGCCGGCGTAGCGCCCCTCGAGTTGTTCCGGTTCTCGGCCAAAGAGGCGGGCTGCAGCGAGGTTGGCGCCGGTGACCTCACCGGCCTCATTGAGGGTGACGATGGCTTCGGCGGTCGCCTCAAAGATCGCGCTGGCGCGGGCGTGTTCGGTCAACGCGTTCTGGTTGGCCTGATTCTGATCGACGAGAGTCTTGTGAATACGTTGGACCATGGCGTTGAGGGCTTTGCCGAGGATCGAGATCTCGTCGCCCCGTGGATCGTGGGGGGCTCGATGCTCGAAGTCCCCGTTGGCGATCTTTGCGCTGGCGAGCGAGAGGCCACGCAGTCGGCGGGTGGTGTTCACCAGAGACGCCACGGTGATGACGCAGATGCCGCCCCCGACCAACAAGAGGAGGAACATCGTGTTGCGGATATGCTGCAGGCTCTCGTCGGATTGCGCCTCGAACTCTGCGAGTGTCTCCAGGTGTGCCTCGGTGGAGCGGGCCTCAATCACCATCTGGTGGCTCTCCTCGAGCTCGGAGGCCAGGGAGAACATCATAATGACCACGACGATCATCAGCGCGATCATCGCCATCGTCAGAAATGCCAGGCGCGTGGTCAGAGAGCGGAAGGGGGTGGGAGCGAGCTCAAGCTCATCCATGGTGGGTCTCGTCGAGCAGGCGGGCCGAAGTGGCCGTGGTGTCATGAAGGTCGAAAGCAGGATCTTCAAGAATGGCGTCAGCGTCGAGCCAGAGGGTCTCGCCATAGAGGCGCCCCAGAACGAAGGTGCGCTCAAGCTCCCGAGGCAGCGCCTCAAGGTGGTGAGGTTCGGGCTCGGGGGTGCGGGTGTCGGCGTCGACGTCTTCGCAGGCCAGGGCCAGGCGTTGGTCGCCCTCGCCAAGGATCACCGCCCAGGGGAGGTCGCGCACCCCCACCGGTGGAAGCCGCCAGAAGAGGTGAAGATCAAAGACGGGGAGGAGTTCGCCCTGGTCAAAGGTCGCGCCGAGCAGCGAATCGGGAGCCGTGGGGATGCGCAGCAGGCGCTCCAGGCGAATGACGCGAAGCACGCGCCGGGAGCTGAGCGCGTAGCGCTGATCGCCTCGCGAGAAGAGGGTGATCTCGGCGCGCACCGGGCTGACCGCCGGCGGGCGCGACTGTGCGGCGGAGGGACGAGGCGCGCTCGCCAGGTTGAGCAGATGCTCGGCATGGGTCATGCGTCGGCGCAGCTCGGCCCAGCGCTGGTGGGTATCATCCGACATGGTCGCCTCCCGATGAGCTCAGCGAGCGCAGGGCGGCCTCGATTTCTGCGCGAAGTGCTGCAACGGTGCGGCCTTCACCCAACTCGACGAGTTGCTCGTCGGGGCGCGCGCTGCAGCGTTGCTGGAGGGTGGTCAGGGAGATGCGAGCGCGCTCGGGGTTGGCCAGGTGCATCCAGATGCCCGACTGCAGGTGGTGGGCCATCAGGAAGTCTGGCTGCAGGTAGAGCGCGCGTCGGACGGCGCTTAACGCCGCGTTGTCGTCGCGGCTGGCAAGGGCCAGCCGAGCGCGCAGGTAATGGAAATGAGGGTGGTGCGTGAGCAGCGTCTCATAGCGTTGTGCCGCGCTGAGTGCGCTTGCGATATCGAGGTTGGCCAGGGCGCGCAGGTGAAAAAGCGCGACCTCCTCCGTGGGCTCCAACCCGGGCGCTTCGAGCAGCCTCACTGCTCGGGTCCAGTCCCGGGATTCGAAGGCGGCGCGCGCATCGTCAAGCACCGAGGGCGAGGCGGCAAAAGCGGGCGATGCAACCTCGGAGCGTGAGGTAGACGTCAAAGAGGATGTTGGTAATCGGGGCGGCGTGGGCGTTGCGGGGCGCCCTGGCATCGACGCCAACGCGGAACGCGAGCTCACAAACTCGGCGGGGAGGCCAGCCGTGGGCGGGAGCTGCGGCTCGCGCACTTCGTTCTTCGCGGTGAGATGGGCGTACGTCGTCGGCTCAACCTCAGGCTTGCGGTAGAGCAGGCCGCCGGGCGAGGGCAGTACCTCGAAGGGGGCATGCTCAAAGAGCAGTGGATCGGCCGGCGCGCATAAAAGCCAGCCTCCCGGGCGCAGCGCCGCGTAGAGGCGGCGAGTGACCCGTGCGACCGACTCCTTATCGAGATAGATGAGCACATGCCGGCAGAGGATCAGATCGAAATGACCACAGGCGCCCGGGCCCGGCGCTGGCGCATCACTCACCAGGTTATCCTGGGCGAAATGCACCGCGCGACGCAGGTGCTCGGCGACCTCAAACTCCGCGCTCTCATCGGTAAGCAGTGCGCGCAGCGGCTGGCAGGCTCGCCCCCGCAACGCCCAGGGGCGATAGCGCCCCCGACGTCCCACCTCCAGCACCTGCGGGGAGAGGTCGGTGGCCCAGAGCTCGCTGCGATCGAGGAGCCCCTGCTCATCGAGGAGCATCGCCAGTGAGTAGATCTCCTGACCTTCGGAGCAGCCCGCGCTCCAGCAGCGCAGGCGCGCCCCGGGCTCAAGCTCAGCGACAACCCGGGCGCGGATCGCCTCAAAATGCTCGGGGATGCGAAAGAAGTAACTCTCGGAGACGGTCAACGCGTTGTAGAGCGCGTCGAGCAGCGCCGGATCGTGGCGGGCCTGTGTGGCGAGCTCGGTCGGCTCAATCCCGTGTTGGCGAACGAGCTTTCGCAATGCGCGCAGCGCGTGGGTGCGCCGGGCGCGCGGGAAGACCAGCCCGGTGCGCTCCTGAATCCACTCCAGCACAGGCCGCAGCTCACTCAGGGGTACCGGCCTGCCGGTGGAGCTGTCGGCCGAGGCGGGCAGGCCAGGCGCCGGACTCAAGGGTTGTCCTCGTAATAGAAGCGCTTCTCGGTGATCTCCATCACCTCCCAGAGCATCGCGCGAGCGGAGGTATCTGCACCCAGCCCCGTGATGCGCACCTCGCCGTCGATGCGCTCGGTGAAGTAGACGGTCACCAGCACGTTATTCTCCTGACCGGCCAGGTGGGTGGAGGCTCCCACCAGCTCCACGCGGTGGCCCTGGTTAAGGGCCATCAGATCGGTGGGGAGTTCGGGATGCCCGAGCGCGTTGGGACCGTGTTTTTGCAGGTGCGAGCGCAGCGTCTCGAGGATCACGTCGCTCCCGGGTTGCTCTCGAAGCGCCGGGCTGATCAGAGCGTCGAGCGCGGCCAGGTCGTTGTGCTTGACCGCGGCGATAAAGCGGTCGACCGCACGCGTGGCCTCATCGGTCTCCTCATCGGAGCTCTCGACGCTGCTGGAAAGCACCGGATCGTCGCATCCCTCCACCAGATTCATGCGGGCGGTGAGCGTGATCAAAAAACGCTGCTCCGGCATGGTGCCGGTGTTGGTGATATGCTGCTCGCGGGTCGACTGCACCTGGGCAAAGAGCACACGCCCGGCCTCACTGACGACGTAGGTTGCCGCGTAGTTATCGGTGTTGGCAATGGTCACGTGCACAGGCTCCGGCGTGGCCCCCTGGCGTGAGCGCATGTACTCCTTATACGGCCCGGTGGACCATTCCGACGTGAGCAGTGCGGCGCGGGTCTCTCCCAGGTTGAGCCAGCGCTCCAGCCTGACCTCGGCCTGGTGGGTGGTCCCCTGGGGTTGGGGGTGGGTGTAGCCGGCCGGAGGGGTCGCTTTGCCGCGCCGCGCCTCAACTTCGCTGGAACTGCCGCGCTGGTGCAGGCGCGGCGTCCAGGTGGCTTTGCTGCCCGGGGTGGCCTCGGCCGGAAGGGCCGGAAAGAAGATCGTCAGTCCGGGAAACTCCCCCATCGCCGACCACAGCGCGGTGGGGCCGTCATCCTCAATAAGCTGTTGGGCCTGGACCTCCAAAAGGATCGGCGCAAGCGCGTCAGCTGCAATCCCGGGGTGGCGCACCCGCTCCTCTTCGACGTCTTCAAAGCGATCGATGGTGCCGGCGCGCAAGGCCCATCGCTCGTCCTCAACGCTCGCTATGAAGGAGCCTTGTTGGGAGGTCTTCAGATTGAGCGCGCGTCCGTTCGGGCTAAACTCTTCCGGCGCGACGATGGAGGTGTCGGCGATAAACTCGTAGCGAAGCGGACAGCGCTCAAGCGCCCCAATATCATAGCGGGGCGGCTGCGCGGGCGCGTCTTTCAGCTCACTCGGGGTGAGCATCTCGGGCAGCGCTTCGACAAAGGCCCGGGGGGCGAGGTCTTCTGCGGGAGCCTCCGCCGGCGCAGGTACGTTGTCGCGATCGCAGCCGGCACAAAGAGTCGCGGTGGTGAGCGCAAAAATCAGGGGGAGGTGCTGACGCATACATCGTTCCGAGGTCGGGATCGCCGCGCAGAGCGCGGCTATGGGCCATTAGGGATCAGGGCCATCGTAGAGGAGCCCGCCTTCTTTGGCCAGCGAGCCGCCGCTATGTTAGCGTGCCCGTGATTGACACCTCGCCCCCCTCTTTCCAACTCGAACATAACGATTCCCATCGCCCCGGCGTTGGGACTGTGAGGTTAACCATGGTGTGGACGATCTCCGGTGCAGTCCTTCTCTTCTTGCTGCTTGTGGTGGTCTACGACGTGACCCAGCGCAAGCACGCCATCCTGCGAAACTTCCCGATTATCGGGCACTTCCGCTACATGTTGGAGTCGGTGGGGCCGGAACTCCGGCAGTACATCGTGACCAACAACGCCGAGGAGCGACCCTTCTCACGCGATCAGCGTCGCTGGGTCTACGCCTCGGCCAAAAAACAAAACAACTACTTCGGGTTTGGTACCGGCAACGATCTGGAGACCTCGCCGAATTACCTGGTGATCAAGCCTTCGGTGTTTCCCTACCCCGAGCCGCAGCCGGGCGATGAGGATTACGATGAGCTTCACCCCATCGGCTGCGCCAAGGTGCTCGGCGGGGCGCGCGGGCGAGCGAAGGCTTTTCGGCCCAGATCGGTCTTTTATGTCTCGGCGATGAGCTATGGCTCGCTGAGTGGGCCGGCGGTTGAGGCGCTCAACCGCGGCTGCGCTATCTCCGGTGCGCTGCATAACACCGGGGAGGGGGGCATCTCGCCATACCACCAGCACGGCGGCGGGCTGATCTGGCAGCTGGGCACGGGCTACTTCGGCGCGCGCGACCGCGACGGGAACTTCTCGATGGAGGAGCTGCTGGCGCGTCTGGAGAAGCACCCGGTCAAGGCCATTGAGATCAAGCTCAGCCAGGGCGCAAAACCCGGCCGCGGCGGGGTGCTGCCCTCGGAGAAGATCACCGCGGAGATCGCGCAGATTCGCGGCATTCCGATGGGGCAGGACTGCATCAGCCCGGCCAGCCACTCGGCGTTTTCCGATGTGGACGGACTGCTTGATTTTGTGGAATCCATCGCCCAGGCCACCGGCCTGCCGGTGGGCATCAAGTCGGCCGTAGGCGACCTGGGCTTCTGGGAGGAGCTGGCCGATAAGATGGTGCCCGGCGATCGCGGCGTGGACTTCATCGCCATCGACGGCGGGGAGGGCGGCACCGGCGCGGCGCCGCTGGTCTTTGCCGATAACGTGGCGCTTCCATTTAAGCTCGCGTTTTCAAGGGTTTATAAGATCTTCGCCAGCCGTGGCATTCAGGACAATATCGTCTTTATGGGCACCGGTCGGCTGGGCTTCCCCGAGGCCTCCCTGCTGGCCTTTGCGATGGGCGTCGACATGGTGGGCGTGGCCCGAGAGGCGATGCTCTCGATCGGCTGCATCCAGGCGCAGGCCTGCCACACCGGGCGCTGCCCGGCGGGCGTCGCCACGCAGAACCGCTGGCTGATGCGCGGACTCGACCCGACCAACAAGGCCGCGCGTTTGGCCAACTACATGGTCACGTTGCGAAAAGAGGTGATGTGGCTGACGCGGGCGGTGGGCGTGGCGCACCCCTCGGCCGTGACCCTGGATCATTTTGAGATCCTCGACGAGTGTTTCGGTGCGCGCACCGCCCGCGAGATCTTCGGCTACCCCGCGGCCCATATTGAACGCCCCGCGCTGGAGCAGGAGGTGCCCGTGAGTGTGGCCGACGAGTCCGCGGCGCTCGTAGGGCTGGCCGCGGAGTCAAGCGCTGCGGAGCCGGTTGAGGTCGACGTTTGACTTCGCCAGCACCTTCTGATTGAAACGATGGTCGTGCCCCCACGAAGGGGGGCCATCACTCGCTGAGGCCCACCGTGCCTGGCGTACCTGCAGAGTTCGGAAGACGATGTCCAACCCCACCTTCCCACATCCTGGCGAGCCGGCTGCCGGCGGCAGCGGCCACGTCTTCGGCGACCTGATCGCCGACCCTCCTGCGGTAACGAAACGTTAAATTTACAGAAATAACGTATTTTTCCAGCGCCGCAGGAATCCCTTCCTGCGGCCTTTTGATTTCTTGCCAGGTTCGCAGGGATTGCCCTGACGCAAACGAGGTAAGAGATGTTTCGACGACAAGGTGTTGAACAGCGCCGCCGCAGCCTGGCCGAGCGCATTCCACGGGTGGCCAGCCTCTCCTGGCCCATCGTGATCAGCATGCTCTCGTTTACCGCGATGGAGCTGGCCGACACCCTCTTTGTGGGGTGGCTGGGCACCGCGGAGCTGGCGGCGGTAGGGCTTGCGACGACGGCGACTTTTCTGATCAACGGCTTCTTTATGGGCACGCTCCAGGGGGTGAGCGTGGTGGCCTCGCAGGCCAGCGGTTCCGACAATAAGGAGCGCGCGCTGCAGAGCGCCAGCGCCGGGGTGCTGCTGGCGATTCCCTTCGGGCTTGCGGTGGTGGGGCTGAGCCTGCTCGACGTGTGGATCTTCCAGGCGCTGGGCGGGGAGGCGCATGTGCAGGCGATGGCGCGCGAGTATTTTGGGATTCGCGCGCTGGGCGCCGGTCTCTGGTACATCTCGCTGGCCCTGTGCAACTACTACCAGGGCGTGGGCGATACGCGTACGCCGATGAAGATCAACATTCTGGCCAACGCCATCAACATCGTGCTCGACCCGATCTTGATCTTCGGGCTGGGGCCGATTCCGGCCATCGGGGTGCAGGGCGCGGCGATTGCGACCGTGATCGCTCAGGGCGTGGGCCTGGTGGCGGTGCTCTGGCATTTTGCGCGTCACTCCGGGCTGTTGCGCCGGGTGCCGCTGGAGGTGGTGCGCTCGATCGGGCGGCTGGGGCTGCCGATGGGCGTGCATTATGTGCTGGGTATCGGCGGGTTTACGCTCTTCACCGCGCTGCTCGCTCGCCTGGGCACCGTGGAGCTTGCGGCCCACCAGATCGCGCTGAAAGTCGTCAGCGTGAGCTTTTTGCCGGGCAAAGGCATCGGCCAGGCCGCCACGATTATGGCCGGCCAGCACGTGGGCGCCCGGCACTACTCGGAGGTGGCCCGATCCTACCAGGCTGCGCTGGTGCTCACCTGGCTTTTGATGGGGCTCTTCGGGGTGAGCTTTGTGCTCTTCCACGAGTCGATCGTGGGCGTCTTTACCAGTGACGCGGCGACGATCGCGTTGGCCGGTAAGTTGTTGATTGTGGCGGCGATCTTCCAGCTCTTTGACGCCACCGTGATCGTGACCGCGGGCACCCTCAACGGTGCCGGGGACACCCGCTTTACGATGCTCGCCGGGATTGCCGGCTCCTGGTTCTTGCTGGTGCCCTTTGCCTATCTATTTGCCTACGTGTTGGAGCTCGGGGCGGTGGGCGCGTGGATGGCGCTGGTCGTCGAGATGGCGGTGGTGGCCGGTGTGCTGGCGCTGCGTTTTCAGCGCGAGGGCTGGAGGCGCGCGCTGGTCAATCCTCAGGTGCGCCGGCCGTTTCGCGCGCGCCTGCGCCGCCGCGCCGCCTGATCGTTTCAACGCGGTCAGGTGTACGAAGGTCAGGCAGGTGACGCCATCGCGTCGTGGTGGCAACCCGCAACACGACGCCTGAAAAAACCGGCGAGCTTCGGCTCGTCGGTTTTTTTGCGGGTGACTTCGGGCACGGAGAGGTTGTGTATTTATGCGGGTGAGGCGCAACTCCGGGGTGGGGGATTACGCCTCCTTTCGCCGGATGTAGAGGGTCTTCTCGACGCGGGCAACGAGCTCACCGGCCTCGTCGCGGATGTCGATGTGAAAGACCGGCTCGTAGACGCGTTGCTCGTTGAGCGTTTGCCAGACGCGGTCGATGTCATCCTGAGTGAGGCGAAAGTCGGCGTGGACGGTGGAGCGCCCCGGACGTTTGAACTCGATGGTGGCGGCCTTGTCCCAGACGACGACCTCGGGCCCGAGGTTTTTGAGCAGCATCAGCATGTAGAAGGGGTCGACCATCGCGTAGAGCGAGCCGCCAAAGTGGGTGCCCACGTAGTTCTGATTGGAGAGTTTTAGCGGCATGTCCACGCGGATGTGGCGGTAGTCTTCGGAGATGTGGCGCACGCGGATGCCCGCGCCCAGGTAGGGCGGGTAGAAGCGCAGGACCAGGTCGAGGCGCTCCGTCAGGGTGCGGCGCGCGCGTTTGAGCAGGGGGCGGATCATGGCAGGTATTCTCGGTGGCGAGTCGACGTCAGGGAGGAGGGGAGCGCTGCGCAGGGGCCTCAGGTCGGCCGATCGCGCGGCAGGCAGGGGGGGATTGTACCGATTGCTTGACGCCTGAACAGGCGTGCATAGCTTGACTTTCGACAGCGGGAGCGCGTTGAGCGACAGGCTCTGATGCGCTCCCGACCTAATCACCATGATTTGCATGGACACCTCGCTGCAGGAGGGGGGCGTCAGGGTGGCCTTCGACGGGGTCACACGCTAAGGCTGCGCCTTTCTAACCTGACACCGCCCTCGGTGGTGATGTGTCTGCCCATGGAGCAAAAGCGATGCGTATAGAGAAGTTTACGATCAAGTCGCGTGAGGCCCTCTCCGAAGCTCAGGATCGCGCCGCCGAGGCGCAGCACCCCGAGGTTCGCACCATTCACCTGCTCGATGCGCTTCTGGAGCAGGATGAGGGCATCGTCTCTCCCATCATCAGCAAGCTCGGCGCGAGCAGCGACCGGCTGCGCAAAGCGGTGAGCGACGCGCTGGGGCGGATGCCCCGGGTGGAGGGCACGTCACCTTCGGTGTCCAACGCTTTTGGGGAGGTGTTGCGCGTGGCTCAGAAAGAAGCCGACGGCCTTCGCGATGAGTATGTCTCCACCGAGCATCTTCTGCTCGCGTTGAGTGAGGCCAAAGATGACGGCGGTCAGGTGTTACGCTCCGTCGGTGTGACGCGCGATCGGGTGCTGGCGGCGATGACGGAGGTGCGCGGGAATCAGCGCGTTACCGACGTCAACCCGGAGAACAAATACCAGGCGCTGGAGAAGTACACCCGCGACCTCACCGCGATGGCCGAGAGCGGCAAGCTCGACCCGGTGATCGGCCGCGACGAGGAGATCCGCCGCGCGCTGCAGGTCTTGAGCCGACGCACCAAGAACAACCCGGTGCTCATCGGTGAGCCCGGCGTCGGTAAAACTGCCATCGCCGAGGGCATCGCCCAGCGCATCACCTCGGGCGATGTGCCTGAGAGCCTTAAAAACAAGCGCGTGGTCTCGCTGGATCTGGGCTCGCTTATCGCCGGGGCGAAGTTCCGCGGGGAGTTCGAAGATCGTCTCAAAGCGGTGTTGCAGGAGATCGACCAGGCCGCCGGTGAGATTGTGCTCTTTATCGATGAGCTGCACACGCTCGTGGGCGCGGGCGCATCGGAGGGGTCGATGGACGCCTCCAACATGCTCAAGCCGGCGCTGGCGCGCGGGGAGCTGCGTTGCATCGGCGCCACAACCATCTCGGAGTACCGCAAGTACATCGAGAAGGATGCGGCGCTGGAGCGTCGTTTCCAGCCCATCCAGGTCGATGAGCCCACGGTCGAAGACAGCGTCACCATTCTGCGCGGGCTCAAGGAGCGCTACGAGGTGCACCACGGCATCCGCATCTCGGACGCGGCGCTGGTGGCTGCAGCCCAGCTCAGCCACCGCTACGTCACCGACCGCTTCTTGCCGGATAAGGCCATCGATCTTGTCGATGAGGCCGCCGCCGGCGTGAAGATGCAGCTGGAGAGCCTGCCCGAAGAGATCGACCGCCTGGAGCGCCGCATTACCTCGATGGAGATCGAGCGCCAGGCGCTCAAGCGCGAGGACGATGCCGCCAGCAAACAACGTCTCGAAGAGGTCGATGGCGAGATCGCCGAGCTGCGCGAGAAGGCCAGCGGCATGAAAGCCACCTGGATGCGCGAGAAGGAGGTCATTCAGAAAGCCCGCGACTTCAAGCAGCGCCTCGAAGATCTGCGGGTGGAGTACGAGCAGGCCGAACGCGGCGGTGATCTGGGGCGTGCGGCGGAGATCCGCTTCGGCACCATTCCCGCCATCGAGAAGGAGCTGGAGGCCACTCATGAGGAGCTCGCCGAGCTTCAGCAGAGCGGCAGTTTCCTGCGCGAAGAGGTCACCGATGAGGATGTCGCGCAGATCGTAAGCCGCTGGACGGGCATCCCCGTGCAGAAGATGCTCGAGAGTGAGCAGCGCAAACTTCTCACGATGGAAGATCGCCTGCACGAGCGGGTCGTCGGCCAGCATCAGGCCGTCGAGGCGGTCAGCGACGCGGTGCGACGCGCGCGCAGCGGACTTCAAGATCCGCAGCGCCCCATCGGCTCGTTCATCTTCCTGGGCCCGACGGGTGTGGGTAAGACCGAGCTTGCGCGCTCGCTGGCAGCCTTCCTCTTCGACGACGAACAGAACATGGTGCGCCTGGACATGAGCGAGTTCATGGAACGCCACGCTGTCGCTCGCCTCATCGGCGCCCCTCCGGGCTATGTGGGCTACGATGAGGGCGGTTATCTGACCGAGCATGTGCGTCGGCGTCCCTACACCGTGGTGCTCTTCGATGAGATCGAAAAGGCCCACCCGGACGTCTTCAACATCCTCCTGCAGATCCTCGATGAGGGGCGTCTGACCGACGGCAAAGGTCGCACGGTCGACTTCACCAACACCGTCATCATCATGACCTCCAACGTGGGCAGCCACCACATCCAGGAGTACGGCCAAGACGAGCCGAATCGCGCTGAAGCGCTGGTGATGGAGGAGATGCGCGAGATGTTTAAGCCGGAGTTTCTCAACCGGGTGGACGACATCATCCTCTTCCAGTCGCTGACGCGTAAGGAGATGGACCACATCGTCAACATTCAGCTCGGGCGTCTGCGCAAACTTCTCGAAGATCGCGGCTTCGGACTGCACGTGAGCTCGGAGGCGATGACGCTGCTGGCGGATCGGGGCTTTGATCCGGTCTACGGTGCGCGTCCGCTCAAGCGGGTGGTGCAGAAGGATGTGCAGAACGCGCTGGCCAAGGAGCTTCTGGCCGGGCGCTTTGCCCCTGGTGAGACGATCGCTGTGGGCGTGGACGATGGCGAGCTGACCTTTGGGGTTGCCGGCGCGCCGGGGGCTCAGGCCTCGGTGCATTGACTCCCATGCGTAGCGCCTCCGAGCCTGGAGGTGCGGCGCGCGAAGGTTGGCTCTGAAGCCTGCGGCCAGGCTTCGAAATCATGACGTCGAAGAAGACGCGGTCGTATAAAGCGGCCGCGTCTTTTGTGTTCGACTTCAGCGTGCTTTGCATCTGCGATCTTGCGTCGTGGCGAGGGGGGCGTGTTAAGCAGGTGGGGAGAGGGCTTCGGGCCTGCGGGCAGCTGGCGAGTGCGACAATACGATTGAGGGTGTGATGGTGGTGGAGAGCAAAACGAGCGGGAGTGAAGAGCTCCTTGAGTACCGCGCGCGGCGAGTGTGGGGGGCTGAGGGGTGGACGGAGCGAAGCTCGGTGTGGGTGCGCGGCGGGGAGGTCGTGGCGGTGGGGGCGCTGGCCGAGCGCCCGCCGCGCTACCGCACCATCGATCTCGGAGAGGTGGCGCTTGTGCCGGGGCAGGTCAACGCGCATAGCCACGCCTTCCAGCGGGTGATGCGCGGGCTGGCCGAGCGCCGCGATCCGGCGCGCTCCGACGACGACTTCTGGACCTGGCGCGAGGCGATGTACGGGGTGGCGTTGAGCCTCTCGGCCGAGGAGGTTGAGGCGGCTGCGCGGCTGGCGTTCTGGGAGATGGCGCGCGCGGGCATCACCCATGTTGGGGAGTTTCATTATGTGCATCATCGCCCCGAGGGTGCGCCTTACGACGATCCCAACGAACTTGCGCATCGGGTGATTGCGGCCGCCCAGGCGGTGGGCATTCGCATCACGTTGTTGCGGGTGGCCTACCACAGCGGGGATATCGGCCAGGTGGCTAAGCCGCGTCAGCGGCGTTTTATTGAGCCGGATGTGGAGACGTATCTTGGGCGGCTCGCTGCGCTCGAGGATCGCTGGGGTAAGACGCCGGGGGTGAGCCTGGGCTCGGCGCCGCATAGCATTCGGGCGGTCGATCGGAGCTGGGTGGAGGCGATCTCCGAGTTCTGTGCGGCGCGCCAGATGGTGATTCACACCCACGTCTGCGAGCAGCCCGCCGAAATCGCCGCCTCGCAGCGCGCCTATGGCATGGGGCCGGTCGAGGCCTTGCACGCGTGGGTGGGGCTCAACCCGAGCTGGACGCTCGTGCATGGCACCCATATGAGCGAGCGGGAGCTTGCGATCGCCGCTGAGACTCTGCCCACGATCTGTGCCTGCCCGACCACCGAGCGTAACCTGGGCGACGGCTTTTTGCCGGCGCGCGAGCTCATCAAAGCCGGTGTGCCCATCGCGCTGGGGAGCGACAGCCACACGGTCATCGACCCCTGGGAGGAGATGCGCCTTGTGGAGTACCACGAGCGCCTGCGCGCGCAGGCCCGAAACGTGCTGCCGGCCTATGACCCCAACGGCCGCACCGAGAGCGCGGCGGTGCTCTGGGAGATGGGCACGGTGGGCGGGGCGCGCGCGCTCGGCCAGGGCTTAAGCGGTCGCATTGAGGAGGGGCAGCCGGCCGACTTTGTGGCGCTCGATCTTCAGGATCCCACGCTCTGGGGAGCCTCGGCCGCAACCTTGTTGGACCACATCGTTTTGAGTATGAGTGCCAGCGCGGTGCGCCACAGCGTGGTGGCCGGCCGGTTGATTATTGAGGACCGTCGCCACGTGAATGAAGATGCGCTGCTGGCCGGCGCGCGCGAGCTGATGGCGAGGCGCGCTGCCGGTGATTTCGCCCGATAGAATGTGCCGCGCGCAGGATGGCTGCGCGCCGCAATGATGCCCGAATTTCCCCTGTGGAGACCTCCCGATGTCGAACTGGCCCGAGCTTTGGAAAGATCTCACCCTGGCGGTGATCGACGTGGAGACCACCGGCCTCGATCCGCAGACCGATCGCGTCACCGAGGTGGGCATTATTCGTTTTGAGGGCGGCGAGGTCGTGGAGACCTACGGCAAGCTCGTCAACCCGGGCTGCCCCATCCCCGAAGAATCCACGCGCATCACCGGCATCAAAGACGAAGACGTCAAAGACGCGCCCCGCTTTGAGGAGATCGCCTCCGAGGTCCATGAGCGTCTCCAGGGCGTGGGCATCGTGGCCTACAACCTGGCGTTCGACCGCAGCTTTATTCGCAATGAGCTGGAGCGTTGCGGTCTGAGCTGGCCGGAGGAGTCCCCCACGCTCGACCCGCTGATCTTTGCGCGGCAGTTTTTCAAAAACCACCCGCGTAAAAACCTGGGCGCGATCTGCAAACTTCTGGGCATTCCGCTCGAAGAGGCCCACCGCGCCACCCACGACGCCACGGTGACCGGGCATGTGCTCTACGCCTTTGCCGATCGGCTGCCCGAGCAGCTCGACGCGCTCCTGATGCTGCAGGCGCAGTGGGAGCAGCAGCAGGCCGCCGAGATGAGCGGCTGGCGAGGCCGGGGGCGCAGCGGCGGCGACTTTGAGTCTCTGGGTGATGCGCTGGGCGGGGCGACCATCGGGCTGGGACCGGCCTACATCTACGGCGACGAGGCCGACCCGCTTCGCGCCCTCTACATGAGCGTGCCCGAGGCCAATGACTGAGACCGGCGCAACATCCCTGACGTTGGACGCGCAGCTGGAACGCGATGAGGTCTATGTGCCTCGAAGTCGCACGTTCTGGCGAGCTCTGGACTATCTGTGGGGCTACATCCCCTCCTACCGCGACAGCCGCGCGGGGCGTCAACGTGCCCGTCAGGTGAAGGTGGGGCTGGCGGTGCTGGGCGTGCTGGCGATGATCTTTGGGGGCTCCGCCGGTCCGATCATCCTGGGGGCTCTGGCCGCTGCACTGGCGATCGTGGCGCCGGTTCGCGAGTTGAAAAAGCGCAGCGTTCATAACAGGTTAAGGGCGCGTGCGGCCGATCGGAAGCGGCCGGTGAGCCGCCCGGGTAAGGTGGTCTTTGACGGGCGGCGCGTCGAGCTGCACGACGAGAGCGCGATGCTGCGTCGGGTGCTCGTGGACCGACCGGGGCGAGAGCTTGTGTTTCGGGTTCATGGCGAAAAGATCTGTGCCGGGATGCGGCCGCGCTCGGGAAAAAAACGCGACGCGATCTGGGTGTGCGCCAGCGGTCTTCGTGCCGAAGATGTGCCGGTGGCCTACGCCGGCGGGCTGGCCGACTTGAGCGAGCAGGAGGTCGACGTGCCGGCCAACGTAAGCGCCGGAGACTGGCGTCGACTGATCGAAACTCTGGGTGAGGTGATTCAATGAGCAGCGCGGTGGAGCGATTTCTGGAGCCCGGGGGGCTGCTCGATCAGAAGCTTGAGCGCTATGAGTTTCGCCCTCAGCAGGTGCAGATGGCCCGGATGGTGGCCGACGCGCTGGAGGGGCGTCATGCGGCGATCGTGGAGGCGGCCACCGGCACGGGCAAAACGCTGGCGTACCTGATCCCGGCGTTGCTCTCGAAGCGCCGCGTGGTGGTGAGCACCGGCACCAAGGCGCTGCAGGAGCAGCTCTTTTTTAAAGACATCCCCTTTCTTCAAGAACATCTGCCGCGCTCCTTTAAGGCGGTGTTGCTCAAGGGGCGTCGCAACTACCTGTGCAAACATCGTTTTGAGGAGATGGAGCGCAAGCCGGCGTTTCGCTCCGCCGAAGACGTGCGCATGTGGCCGGTGATCCGCAGCTGGGCGGGCAAAACGCGCACCGGTGACCGCGCCGAGATCGAGGGGCTTCCGGATAACTACCCCACCTGGCAGGAGCTCTCGGTGGGCTCGGAGGCCTGCCTGGGCACCAAATGCCCCTTTTACGATGAGTGCTTCGTCAACCGGGTGCGCGAGGATGCGCAGGAAGCCGACGTCATCGTGGTCAACCACCACCTCTTCTTCGCGGATCTTGCGCTGCGCCAGACGGGCTTTGCCGAGATCTTGCCCTCCTATGACGCGGTGGTCTTCGATGAGGCCCACCACCTGGAGAACGTGGCCACCGAGTACTTCGGGCTGCAGGTCTCGAACTTCCGTTTCTGGGAGCTCTCCGGCGATGTGGAGCGGGCCATGGAGAGCGACGAGGTCAGCGTGGAGGCCTCGGCCGACGTGCTGGAGGCGACCAAATACATGGTCAAGGTCGCCGGCCAGCTCTTCGATCGCCTGCTCGGCGTGCTGCGCGAGGGGCGCCACGGGCTCGACGTGCTCGACGATATCCCGGAGCGCCCCGCCATCGATGAGGCGCTGGCCGAGGTCTACGATTCGCTCGATGATCTGGGCGGTGCGATCCGCGCGGTGAGCGCGCTGGGGGAGTCGGGCCAGCGTCTGGCGCAGCGGGCCAGCGAGCTGAGCTTTGAGCTCAAGCAGGTCATGAACTGCGACAACGCCCGCTACGCCTACATCGTGGAGCGGCGCGACCGCGGGGTGTTTTTGCAGGCAGCGCCTATCGATCTGGCCGGATTGATGCGCCGCAAGCTCCTCGACACCCACGACGCGCTGGTCTTCACCTCGGCGACGTTGGCCACCGGCGGCAACTTCGAGTTCTTTAAGCGTCGCATGGGCATGCTCGGCTTTGAGCGCGAGGAGGGCCCCTCGGTCAAGCCGGTCAAGGTTGAAGAGCTGATCCTGGAGCCGGTCTTCGACTACGAGAATCAGTGCGTGCTCTACGTGCCCAACAAGCTTCCGGCCCCCAACGATCCGAAGTTCTGCGATAACGTGGCGCTGATCGTCGACTACCTGCTCAAGATCACCGAGGGTCGCGCCTTTGTGCTCTTTACGAGCTACATGAATATGAACGCGGTCTACGAGCTGCTGGTCGATACGATCGACTTCCCGGTGCTTTTGCAGGGGCAGGCCAGCAAGCGCGAGATTCTGGAGAAGTTCCGGGCGACTCCCAACGCGGTGCTCTTCGCCACGAGCTCCTTCTGGGAGGGGGTCGACGTGGAGGGCGAGGCGCTGAGCATGGTGATCATCGACAAGCTGCCCTTTGCCAATCCCTCTGACCCGTTGACGCGCGCGCGCCTCAACCTGGTTGATGAGCGTGGCGGCAACAGCTTTGCGCAGATCTCGTTGCCTTCGGCGGCCATTACGCTCAAGCAGGGGTTTGGGCGCCTGATTCGCTCGAAGAGCGATGTGGGGGTGGTGGCCATTCTGGACTCGCGCGTGGCGCATAAGAGCTACGGGCGCTACTTCCTCAACAGCCTGCCGCCGGCCCCGGTGGTGTGGTCGGCGCCGGCGGTCAAGCGCTGGTGGTATCAGCGTCACCCCGATGCGCTCAGCACCGAGAGTTAGGCCCGGGGCATCTTTTGCGCTCAACGCCTCAATCTGGGAGGATTTTCAACGAAGCGCAGGACGACTCGCCGCCGGTGATCAGGTTCAATAGGTGCCTGTCACCGCGTCGCCGATGCCCAGCCCCCGGGGTCTGATTATGCTTGAGCTGATCGAGAACTTCTTTCTGACCACGAGCTTTTTGCAGATCTTCATTCGCCTCTCGCAGATGTCGGCCACAGAGGTGGTGCTGCTCTTTTTGCTCTCCAAGCCGGTGTTTGTGCTGATGGCCGCCGGCTCGGTGCTCAGCGGTCGAATGAAGCGCCACGATCATTATCTGGGCAGTGATCGCTCCGAGCGCTGCCTTCCGCGCTGAGCGCAGGCTGTGATAATGCTGCCCTTTGAGGTTGGCCGGGGCGATGAGCGCGCCGGGGCAGAGCACAGGTTGCGAGGCAGATCATGGGCACAGAGCCCGACGCGTTTGAGGGGTTTGAGGTTGATGCGGGGATGTCCACCGGCAAGCGCGTCGCGCTCGGGGTGGGCGCTCTTGTGCTGGTCGCGGCCATCATCGGGGCGGTCACGCAGATGGCCGGGGTGGGCTTTCTGGGCTACCGCTCGATCCTCTACGGCTCCGGCGATCTCTATGTGCTCAACCTGAGCGATGAGGAGCGTTTTGTGCAGGTGGAGGGCCGCGAGCCTGAGCCGGTTCACGCGCAGAACGCGCAGGTGGTCGAGCTCATCGGTGGAACCTCCAGAGTCGACATCCTCAACGGCGATAAGAGCCTCTGGAAGAGCTACGATTTGACCATCGACGACTCCGCGGCGCTCTTGAACATCTCCGATGCGTCGTGCCTGGCGGTGGCGGATGTGACCGACCTGTACCGCGGCCAGGATACGGGGCTGACCTTTCAGGAGCTGCTCGACGCGTCGACCGAGTTTTATGAGCTGGGCTCGCATAATGTGATCTGGCCCCGGCGGACCTTTCCTTCGCGCATCGATCCTTCAAAGGGCCCCACGCTCTGGGTGGAGATCGCGGCCTGCCGGCTGCTTGAAGATCCCAGTTACCTCTCGGAATACCTGATGATTCGGCTGCAGCAGCGCATGGAGAAGCGAGGGCAGGCCGAGTAGTGATGCGCGGCTTTTGATGCCTGGCGTGTCACTTCTGACTTGGGTTCTGGTCGATCAGCGGTTATGCTGGCCGACCTCAAACCCACTCACGTTTTTCGACCTGTTTCGGACATCGCCGCCTGCATGAGTACATCCGAGGAGCCATCTCCGGGGAGCCCGAGTATCACCCCTTCGGGGGTGCGGCTGGGCAAGTTTCAGATCTTTGAGCAGATCGGCCAGGGGGCGATGGGTGAGGTGTACCGGGGGTACCATCCGGAGCAGGGGATGGAGGTTGCCGTTAAGGTGATCTCCGGGGAGCAGGCCGGTGAGCAGCGCTACCACCGGGCCTTCGGCCATGAGGTGCGCAGCGTGGCGGGGCTGGATCATCCGGGGATTGTGCGACTTTTTGATTACGGGGTGATTGGCGAGAGCGACGAGGCGCTGGCGCCGCGCGCGTTTCGCCCGGGCAGCCCCTACCTGGTCATGGAGTACGCGCGGGCGGGCACGCTCGCCGGGCTGATGAGCGGGGCGCAACCCTGGGCGGTGATCGAGCTTGTGGCCTACGCTGTTCTCGACGCGCTCGCGCACAGCCACGCGCGCGGGGTGGTGCACCGCGATATCAAGCCCCAGAACGTGCTTTTGGACCGGGGCGAAGCGGGGTGGCCGGGGGTGCTGCTGACCGACTTCGGGCTGGCGTACGCGCTGCAGCCTCAGGAGGGGGCGAATCAGCACAAGAAAGTGGCCGGCACGCCGCAGTATATGGCGCCGGAGCAGCTGCTGGGGCGTTGGCGCGAGTACGGCCCGGCGACCGATCTTTACGCGCTGGGGTGCGTGATCTTTGAGATGATCTGTGGCGAGGTGCCCTTCGGGGGCGAAAACGTCATGAAGATTGCACGCGCTCATCTCGACCACCCGGTGCCGGCGTTGCGGCCACGCAGTGAGGTTCCCGAGGGGGTGGAAGGGTGGCTGGCGCGGCTGCTGGCCAAAGATCCCAGGCAGCGCTGGGCGTCGGCGGCATTAGCCGCTCGGGAGCTGCGCCGGGCGGTGGGGCGGGCGCCGTCAGGAGTGAGTGTGCGTCAGTGGCAGACGCTGCTGCAGGCCAATGCTGCATCCACCGAAGATCGACTGACCACCGAGATGCGCGGGCCAGGCTCCGGGCAGATGTCGCCTTTTCATGCGCTCACCCCCCTGTTGAACTTTGAGCCGGAGCGTCCGGTGGGCGATGTGGCGCAGCGTTTTACGCCGCTGCCTGCCAGCTGGGAGCGGCCGCGACGCGCCTCCAGCCTTCGGGTGGCCGGCGCCGGGCTGGGGCTCTTCGGGTTGCGGCGATTTGCGATGGTCGGCCGCGATGAGGAGCGCGAGCTGCTCTGGTCGACGCTACGTGAGGTGCTCACTACGCGAGAGCCCGCGGCGGTGATGCTCACCGGAGCGCCCGGTGTCGGAAAAGATCATCTGGCCGACTGGCTTGTGGAGCGGGCGCAGGAGGTGGGTTCGGTACAGGCGCTGCACGTGCGTTACCGCGCCGATGGCGATGCCAGCGACGGGGTGATTGATGCGCTGATGCATCACCTCGGCCTCAACGGTCTGGGGCGCAGCGAAGTGATGGGGCGTCTGGAGGCGATCGTACGCGCTGGCGGAGGTGATGACCCTTACCTCTGGCAGGCGATGACCGAGCTTCTGATGCCCACTCAGCCGGGCGAAGAGGGGGGCGTGCGCATGAGCGGTCAGGCACAGCGCCAGCGCGCGCTGGCTGATTTTCTGATGCGACTGGCGATGGCGGGGCCGCTCATCATTCGACTCCAGGATGTGCATCGAGGCGTGGAGGCGCTTGGCTGGGTAAGTCTGCTGTTGCATCAACTTCAGGAGCCGGTGCCGATCTTCGTGATTATGAGCGCGCGCGACGATGCGATGGCGCTCAGTGAGACGCACGCCCGGGCGTTGGGTGAGCTGCGCGAGGGCGGGGCGTTTACCGAGGAGCCCGTTGATGCGCTCAGCCCGGCGGACACCCAGAGTTTTGTTGAGGAGTTGCTCTTCCTCGAGCCCGGGCTTGCCCGGGAGGTGGCCGAGCGCTGCGCGGGCAACCCGCTGGTGGCCACCACGCTGGTGGCGCGCTGGATTGAGCGGGGGCTTCTGCAGCCGACGCTCGACGGGTTCCGGCTGGAGCGGGAGGTCTTCGCCAGCGAACTTCGGGATGATGAGCTGTTGTGGCTGGCGCCGGCGTTGGCGCTCGTGGATGTGTATGGCGAGGATCAGCTTTTTGCCCTTCAGCTGGCCGCGGTGCTGGGCGCGCGTTTTGAGCTGAAGAACTGGAAGCGCGCCTGTGAGTTGGCTGAGATCGCCTGGTCGATGGACGTGGTGGAGCATCTTCTGGTGCGGCGCCATCTGGTGGAGGTCGGGGGCGACAGGCTGGCGTTTGCGCAAAACCTCTTGAAAGAGGCGTTGCTCACGCATCTGCGAGGTTCGGGAGGCTGGCAAAAAGCACACGCGCTTTGTGCACAGGTTCTGGAGCCTGCCGTTGAGCGCGGCGAGGAGGGGGCGCTGGAGCGTTCTGCGGCGATGCTCAAGGAAGGGGGGGAGCCCGAAAAGGCGGTGCGGCGCTACATGGAGGCCAGCGAGCTGCGCAGGGTTCGGGGAGAGCAGCACGTCAACGCGTACCTGCTCGACCAGGCCTGGCAGGCTATGGAACGTATGCCCGCTGAAGGCAACGAAACGATCGCTCGCCTGCGCGTGGAGCTGGCCGTTGCGCGCGCATGGGCCTACAACTCGCTCTACTACATCGCGCTTGCGTTGGAGTGGGCGGAGCGTGCGGAGGTGCTGGCGCTGGAGTTAGGCGACGCGGCGTTGGTGGCGCAGGCACGGGCCATGGCAGGAGCCTGTTCCGTCGTGGGTGGGCAGCCTGAAAAGGGGGAGAGACTTTTGCGACAGGCGTTGGCGCACTTTCGCGAGCATGGTTCGGAGGATTTTCCGCGTGCGTACATGACATGCACAACGGCGCTGGCGCGCTCGCTGGCGCGCCGCTCGGAGTGGGCGGAGGTCTCCATCTTGCTGGCGGAAGGCGCGGCCCAGGCCGCCGCTGCCGGGGATACGGTCATGGTCGCCAATGCTCGTTATGAATCGTTAATTTTGAGCTATCGTCGGGGGGATATGCCGAGCCTGACGGAAGTCGATGAGCTGATCGCGATCTGCGAGCTGTCCGACCAGAGCATGGGGCTTTCGGAGGCGTTTAACCTTCGCGCCGAGGTCTTGAGGTCGCAGGGGAATCTGGAGGGGGCTCGCGCCGCGCTGGAGCGCTCGCTTCATTATTGCAGCCGCGTCAACGTGCAAAACGGCATGGTAGCGATGATGAATCTGGGCTTGATGTTGTTTATGGAGAAGAACATCGACGAGGCGCGTTCGTACTTTGAGCGCGCGGCGGTGAGTTTTCGACGGCAGCGTCGCCCGCAGCTCTTGCTCTATGCGGTGTTGGGCTGCCTGGTGAACGCGCTCAACGAGCGTGATAAAGGGCGCGTGCAGCAGCTTGCCGAGGAGGCGCTGCGCTTGATTCGGGATACCCGTTTTTATGGGGATGGCGACGCGCGCCTGCTCGTGGAAAGCGCCATCGCACTGGCTGAAGATGCGGGAGAGGAATGGGGGCGCCGGGCGCGGCTCAAGGAGCTGCGAGAGGCAATGCCAAACCTTCTCACAGCCCCCTGAGCGCGTGGGGCTTTTGACTCGACTCAGGGAAGCGACGTTATCGGCGTGAGGTTCTTGTAATAGAGGTAGGCCTCAGTGAGCTTGCGCGAGGTGATGGTTACGACGCTTTCGACGTTGAAGGTGGCGAAGATGCCGTAGTTGTCGATGTAGTTGCAGACGTCGTCGACGTCGAACTCATCGCCTTCCAACTCGATCCAGGTGTTTCCTTCGGCGACGATGGCGTAGCCGCCAACACTCTTTATATTCATCTCGGCAAGTAGATCATTGCGAAACGTGTTTACCTCAGCATCGGTCTTCTTAGCGTAGGTTGCTTCGGCTTTAAGTCGTTTGTCGGCCATGCGTGTTACCTCGGTACTGCGGGCAGAGAGGTGCACGGAGCGAGAGTGGCTCTCTCAAACCCAATCCCAGTGTGATGTGGCGAGAGGAGCGCTGGCAAAGCGCTCCCCATACAGCAAGGCCGGCCAGTCGCGCCGGACAGCGAGTTGATCGGCGGCGAGAGCGCCGGGATCCCTCCCTGTCTGGACGTGACGTTTTGTAAGTATGGCGGGTTCGACGCGGGACTTCAAGCTCTAAGCCCAGATGTTTCGCGGCCTTAGAAGATGCGCCCGGCGGCAATTTTTTGGACGCCACGCCTGTCTATGCTCTATAACCGGGGCATGAACGGGGAGTTAGAGAGCGAACATAGCGTGGCGAAGAGCTTGAAAGACGGGCAGGGGGTGGCAAGTCGTAGGGGCGGTCCGATCGGGGTGGGGCTGCTCGTGTGCGCGCTTCTCTTCGGGGGGCTTATGCTTGGCGCGGAGGTGCTGCGCAGCCCGACGGTGCTCAAGCGCGTTGTTGCGCCTCGGGTGGCGAAGTTGGCGGAGCAGCAGGGGGTGGAACTGAGTATCAGCGCGATGGGGCCGGCCGGTTGGACGGGCGTGCGGGCCTATGAAGTTCAGGTCGCCAGGACTCAGGGGGAGCGTCGGGTGGAGGCGCAGGTCGATAAGGTCGATCTGTATCTGGACTGGTCCGAAACGCTGCGCGCCCGTTCGCCGAAGTTGGGCGAGGTACGGGTGGGGGCGTTTGAGGTGTGGGGTGGTAGGGCGCCGACCGGCGTGCGTGATGGTGAAGATGAGGCTGATGCGTCGCTTGCCAGACAGACGTCACAGGATCGCAACGCCGAGCCGAAGGCTTCGGCGGCGGGCGACGCGCGGGGAGCGGAGCGCTTTCTGGCGCCGATGCTGCAGGTGAGCTGGGAGGGGGGACCGGTAGAGCTGGAGGGCGGGTTGTGGCCGGTGGAGCTCGGTGCGGGTGCGGCGCGCCTCGACGTTGGGGCGCGCGCTTTTGCGTTTCTGGATGCCCGGGGTGAGATTGATGCGCAGCCTTTTGAGGCGGCGGTCGATGGCGAGCAGCTGGTGGTGCGCACCGAGGCGATCGACGTCGCATCGCTCCTGAAGGCTCCCGCCGGGGAGTTGGAGGTGGGGGCGGTGGCGTTGGATCTGGGGGAGGCGCTGGCGCAGGTAAAGGCCGGGAAGATGCCCGAGCGCGTGACGCTCAAGGAGATGCGTGCGCGACTTTTTGAGGGGGCCGATGTTGCGCTGGAGGCCGATGCTTCGACGTTAGAGCGTCGCGGTCCGACCCTGATCTGGCGTTCGGAGGGCGCGCGGGTTCGGGGCGCGCAGAAGATCTACGGGCTGCGTGACGTGGAGCTGAGCTACCGGGCTGACGTGCCAGGTATCGGCCTTGTGGCCGAGGTGCTCGACGATGAAGGCGGCCACCTCAATGTAGAGGCCCAGTGGCATCTTCCCAGCGCGATGGTGGGCATCAACGCCTGGTTCCACGACTTCGCCTGGGATGGCACCACGCCCTGGCCGGTGCCCGGCTCGTCGCGGGTGGAGCGGGCGTTGTTGGAGGGGACGCTCCATGGTGAGGTGGACCTGGCGCAGCGCATCGCCGACCTCAACGGGGAGCTTGTGCTGGAAGAGTTCGATGTCAGCGCGCCGTTTTTGGCCGAAGAGACGCTGAAGTTTAAGGCGGTGGAGCTTGGCCTGGGCGCGACCTTTGACGCCGGGGCACGTGCGCTGAGTGTGGGTGAGGGGCGCTTGAAGTTGGGCGCGCTCGATGAGGTGCGCTGGTCGGGGCATGTGATTGATGCCGGCAAAGGTTTCTCGTTCGGGTGGTCGCTCTCCGGCGAAGATCTGGATGCCAGCCAGGTGCTCTCGGAGCTTCCCGAGGCGATGAGCGGGGTGTTGGCCAATACGCAGATGCAGGGGCGCTTCGGGGTGGAGCTTGGCACCTCGGGACACAGCGCATTTCCGGATAGCCTGGTGCTCGATGTGAGTTTTTCGGGCGATGTGGAGGTTGAAGATTCGCTGCGCTGGGACGCGATGCGGGCCGCCGGCGTTGAGGTGCCGGAGGAGCAAGCCAGCGGCGGATTTTTTGATTCGGATGCGCATCCGGCGCGCGACATCGATCCGGAGCAGTGGGTGAGTATCGGGCGTTTGCCGGCGCATGTGCCTTCGGCGCTGCTCTCGGCCGAAGACGCCACGTTCCTGCAGCACGCCGGGCTGGACTGGGTGGGGTTGCGCATGGCGATGGTGCATAACCTGCGCGAAGGGGCGCTGGAGCGCGGCGGCAGCACGATCACGCAGCAGCTGGCAAAGAACCTCTTTTTGACCCGGGATCGCACGATCTCGCGTAAGCTCCAGGAGGCCTTTTTGACCTGGCGCATGGAGAGTGAGCTGAGCAAAGAGCAGATCCTGGAGCTCTACATCAACGTGGTGGACTGGGGCCCCGGGGTTCACGGGCTGTATGAGGCGTCGCGTTTCTATTTTGAGCGCAACCCCGATGAGCTGAACGTCTCGCAGAGCGCGATGCTCGGGGCGATCCTTCCGGCGCCGTCGCGTTTCGGGGCGTTGATCAAGGCCGGTTATCTGCCCTCGAGTCGTCAGGATAAGATGCGGCGGGTGCTTGTGAATATGCGTTTTCTGGAGCAGCTGACCTGGCCGGAGTATCACGCCGCGCTCGACGAGGTGAACCGCAGCAACCTGGGCGGGGTGCAGCTGGCGGTATGCGCCGATGATGAGACCGCTGGCGAGGACGACCGAAGTTGTGCGGAGGTGATGGCGTCGCAGGCCGGTGAGGCTGAGGATAATGAGATGTCCTTCGAAGACTGGGAGGTCAGCCAGATCCCCACCGAGACCGGGTGGATGCCGCTGACCCATTGAGAGGCCAGAAGGGCAGGTGGGTACAACGACAGCCCCGGGACGCTCCGCGTCCCGGGGCGCTTGTTTCTTGAGCCCGCAAAAACCACGCGGGCATGTTCCGATGCGCACGCGGTCAACGGTTGCGAACCTACTCCACAGGCGTGACCACCGTGAGGTTGCCGTCGGCGCTGACCACGAGGATGGCCAGGCTGCGGGCTTCATCGACGGTGGTGAGCAGGCCGCTGGCGAGCACGGTGAGGGCTTCGCCTTCGAGCAGCGAGAGCGGCAGCTCAAAGCCGGCCAGCGCGGTGGTGGTGTCGCCGGCGGGTGTGATCTGCGCGACGATGTCCTCGGGGGCGACGCTCAGGTAGCCGTCGAAGTCTCCGTAGGTCAGGGTCTCACTCAGGATCTGCGCTGATTCGCCGGCGTCGGTGACAACTGCGACGGTGGGGGCGTCTGGGACGCCGTGAAAGAAGAGAAGATCGACGGTGTCGGGGCTGCGGGCCTCTTCCAGAGCCTCGGAGTGGAGGAAGACGCGCAGCGCGATGTCTTCGCCGTCGGGGTTGGCGGTGAAGGCGCCCGGGTCGATGACGCCGCCGATCACTGCGACCGCGCTCTGTCCGTTGCCCAGGTTGATCGTGCTGGTGAGAACTTCGGTGTTGGCGTCGCCCTCGGCGGTGGCCAGAAGTTCGAGGTCTTCGCCGGCGACGATGGTGCGGAAGGAGGTTGCCTCGCGGAAGGCCACCGCCGGGTAGGTGAGCTCGTTGTCGAGGTAGAGATCGACGGAGGCAGCGTCGGGGTCCGGGGCGTTGTGGATCAGCTGCAGGCGGGCGGCCTCATCGAGCGCCACGCCTTCGCTGCGATCGCCACCGTAGCGCGAGGGAAAAAGGGTGAGTTCGAAGGCGGCGTCGGGGTTCTGGGCGCTGTCGCCAAAGCCCGTGGCCACGACTACGAAGGCCTCCCCGCCGGTCATCTGCGGGGTTTGAAAGGAGCCCAGGCGCTGGCCGTCGGAGGCTCGCAGAAGATCGAAGGCCAGCACGCCCGGCGCGACGGAGAGGTAGTTTTCGGCAAACTCGCCATAGGCGAGCTGCGAGAGGATCTCGGTTCCGTCTGGGAGCGCCAGGGCCACCGCGGGCTGATCGCTGGAGGCGTGGAAGATGGCGAGCTGGTCGAAGTTCGTGTCGTTGGAGCGCTCCCGGGCGTCGGCGAAGGTGTAGAGGCTTAAGGTCGTGTCGCCCCCATCGGGGTTGGGGCTGAACGCTTCAGAGTCGAGCACCCCGGCCACCACGATGATCGTGCGTTCGTCGGGTGTGAGGGAGACGTCGCTGAAGGTTGTCAGCGCGTCATCGACGCTTGTGGAGTCGGCCGGAGCGATGGCGACCTGCAGATCGTCACCGGCGTCGACATCGACGAAGGGGGTGGTGGTGCGAAACTCAAAATCGTCGAGGAGCAGTGTGTCGTTGAGGTAGACGTCGACTGAGGCGGCGTCGGGGTCGGCGGCGGCGTGAATCACCTGGATGCGCGCCTGACCCGCGGGGATTGGGACCTCGTCGTCGCCCACATCACCGGCATCGTCGGCATCATCATCGGCGTCATCGCTAGCGTCGGCGTCGTCATCGTCGCCGTCCGGGGGGTCGACGTCGTCGGCGTCATCTGTGTCGCCGACGTCGCCCGCGTCGCCCACATCACCGGCGTCGAGGTTGGAGTTGTCATCGGGATCATCGTCATCGCAGGTGCAGGCGCCGCCGAAGATGAGGAGGGCGCAGAAGATCGGGGTGAGCAGACGGTGCAGCGGCAGGCTGTGAGACGTGTGCGAGAGGCTGGCGAGGCGACGCGGCATGGAGGCTCCTGAACGTGAGGTGTGACAGGACAGAAGATGAGGCTTGTCGGCGGAGCTTTAAAAAAGCTCCGGCGCGACCACCACAGACTTCGTGCGCGCCCCCATCGATGGCGAAAAACAGAACGGAAACGCGAGGAGCGAAGGGCCGGGAAGGGCGCTTTGCGCGAGGCGTTCCGGTGTTTGAGAGAGGGGATGGTAGACACCCTCAATCCCCCGGCAAGCGCTCGATGCGAGGTGTCGGTGCGTACCTTTTAAGAGGAAACCGATCCTCTGGAGCAACGCTGGTGAGCCGGGAGGTACGCGATGGTACGTCGAGGACGAACGCCTCAGACCCAGCGCTGGATACGCTGGGGCGCGGCCGCAGTGCTGGCGTTTTTGCTGGTGTGGGTGACGATGACCTGGGGCGATCGCGAGGAGCTTCCCCACGGCTCCGGGCCACAGCCCATGCCGGGTGAAGAGGCGCCGCCGGCGGCCGAAGAGGCGCCCGCCGCCACAGATCCCGACTCGGCGCGCGAGTCTCCGCGCGAGCGCGGGGAGTCGACCATGGAGCCGGCCGCCGGCGAGCAAGAACCCACCGATAGTGGAGAGCCCAGCGCGGTGCTTTCGACCGGGCCCGATCCGGAGCGCATCGCGCAGCTCACCCGGGCCGTCGAAAACGCCGACATCGAAGCCCAGGTCGACAACCAGGAACCCGCTCGCCTCAACGATAACGGTGAAGACGTTGCGGAGGGTGAAGATGGCGATGAGGCGGATTCTACGGGGACTTCTGACGACCCGGGGTCAGCGGAGTCGGAGGGCGAAACGCGCGGGGATGAGGCGCGCAGGGAGGCGCTTCAAGAGCTGATCGACGAGGAGGAGATCGACGATCTGGAGACGCTCGAAGAGCTCGCCGGCGAGCGCGGTATTGCGCTGGAGGATGAGGCGTTGGCCGAGGAAGAGGCGTTGACTGAGGAAGAGGCGCTTCTGGAAGAGGATGCGCTGGCCGCTGAGCTTGAGGAGGAGCTGGAGGCCGAAGTCGACGAGCTTCTTTACGGGGATGAGGCGGGTGTGGATCCGGTGGAAGGTGAGGTGATGAACGATGCGGCGGGCGCGCCGATGCCCGGCGCGGAGGCGGCTGCCGATGGTATGGACGTGACCGGCGAGGGCGCGACCGAGGAGGACATGGCCGGAGACTGGCAGGGAGGTGTGGCGGGGATGACGCCGGCCGGCGCCCTGGCGCAGCTCGGGGGGGCAACGCCGGAGCAGGTCGCCGTCGATGCGGCGGGGTATGCCTGGGCCTCGACCTCCGCGCTGGTTCTGGCACTTGAGGCGCTCCGCCTGGCCCTGGCCGATCAGGGGGCGCCGGCCCAGGTGGTGACCCGGCGCGAGGATGCCGATGACGATGATGATGACGACGATGACGATCGCTCCGGTGCCGGGGAGGATGACAGCGAGGACGCCGGTGATGATGACGACGAGGATGGTAGCGACGGCGATGACGACGCGGACAGTGACGATGACGATGCACTTACCGGCGGCGAGGAGCGCCCCAACGATATCACGCCGGTGGAGGAGGCCACGCTTATCTGGGCGGCCTGGAGTCGGGGCGTGACGGAGCTTCGGCGGACCCAGGAGCGCTATTATCCGGGCCTGGCCTGGATGCTTGTAGAGGTCGAGGAGGCCTTTGAGGCGCTTAGCCCGGGTCTGCCGCTCGCCGAGCAGTCGGAGGCCCTGGTGGAGCTTGTGGAGCGTGCAGGGGCCTTGTTGGAGGCGATTGAGACCGCCGAGGCGCTCGGAGGGGCGCCTTCGCCGATTTGAGTCGGAGTGGAGGCGTTACGCGTCGGTGGGGCGGCCGCGCAGGATGCGTCGGCCCACCTGCACCAGCACGCTGCGGCGCGCGCCGAGCACCGATTCCAGCAAGAGCGCCATCGTCACAAAGAAGAGCAGGCCGCTCCAGAGGTTAACGCGGCGCTGCTGACCCGGGGCGCTCTCGGCGATGGGGCGGCCCTCTTCGTCGGTCTGCCAGCCTTCGATTACGCCGGGGGCCAGGGGGGTGAGGCGCGAGGCGCGGCGATCGAGGTTGGCGGCGAAGCTCAGGCCGGTGATCAGCCCGGCTTCGGACTCCTCGTCGGCGAAAAAGAGGTGCGGGCCGGGCGTCTCGACGCTCAGGGCAATGATGCCATCGACCGGCTCGACGACCTGGCGGCTGGCGTCGGGCCCGGAGATGATCGCGCGTTCGTTGACCAGATCGCCGACCTCGATCTCGACGTCGGTGCCGACGACGCGTTGCGTGTCGCCGGCGGAGCCGGCGCGGCGCGCAAGGTGGGTGAGCGCGCGGCGCATCATCGGGAGGTAAGCGGTGCGAACCGGGAAGTCGGTCCAGTCGCGGTCCAGGGTGGTGGTCCAGAGGAGCACGCGCCCCTGGCCGACCTGGCGCTCGAGCAGGGCGGGGGCGTCGTCCTGGTAGGAGAGCGCCAGGGTGGTCTGGCGGTCGCCCGGGGCCGGGTCGAGGAGCATGTAACTGAAGACCTGCACCGACTGCATGGTGGAGCCGCCGGGGAGGCTGAAGACGCGAAAGATCGGGTGCTGGCGACGGGTGGGGCCAAGGCGCGTGATCTTGACCGGGGCATCCGGGTCGTCGCGCTCCGCCAGCCTTTTAAGCCCGCGAAGCGGGCGCGGGAGAAGTTCGGCGAGCTGGTTGTTGTAGGCCTCAGGGTCGACCTGATCGCCCATGGCGATGAGCAGGCCGCCGCCCTGCTCCACGAAGGCTTTGAGGCGCGTGGCCTGGTCGGCGGAAAGGCGACTGACGTTGGCGAGCACGACCACATCGAAGGTGTTGAGGTCGTTGCGCTCCAGGCGATCGGGGGCGCCGGTGGTCGGTGCGATGGCGGTCTCGGAGGCCACTCCGGGGCGCAGCGCGCGGGTCAAAAAGAAGAGCTCGTCGTCGTAGGGGATGTTGCTGGGGCTGCCGTTGATGAGCAGCGCGCGCACATGCTCGCGGGGGCGAATAAAGAAGTGCCAGATGTTGTCGCCTTCGAGCGGGTCGGCATCGACGAGCTGAATCTGGGCGGCGGTGAGGGTGGGGTCGGCCAGGCGGTGTACAAACTCCACGCGGCTCTCCTGCCCGGCGGCCACCGAGACCTGCTGGCCGCCCACCACCGATTCGCCGACTTTGAGCTGGGCCTGGACGGCGTCGACGTCGTCGTCGCCGAGGTTGGCGATGGTGGCGGTGATGGTCCAGGCGCTCTCGCGGGAGCTGCCCTGCTGCTGGTAGCTGACGTCGGTGATGGCCAGGTTGGGGGTGGGGCGCTCGGGGGCCTCGCGCACCGAGATGACTTCTAAGGGGTGGGCGATCTCCAGATCTTCGGGGGAGGTCTCGAAGCTGCCTTCGGTCAGCGCGCCGACGACGATCAGCCGCCGGTTGGGGAGCTGCGATGCGGCCAGCAGGGTGGAGGCGCGTGTGATCGCGTCGCCGAGGTCGCCGGGGGAGGTCGACGCCTGAAGTTCGCGAAGCTGGCGGGCGACCTCGCTGTGATCTTCGGTGAGGCGCTCGGCCTCGGTGGGGCCGCTGGAGCGCAGCAGTGCCACCTGATCCCAGGGGCGAAGATCGTCGACGAGGTCGTTGGCTTGTGCGGTGGCCTCGTCCATCCAGTCGCCGTGGTCCATGGCCAGGCCGTCTTCGACGACGAGGGCCACGGCGGTGGGCATGCGCTCCTCGGCGGTGAGCCCGGACTGGCTGAGCACAAAGGGCTTGGCCAGGGCAATCGCCAGCGCGGCGATCGCGAGCACGCGCAGGGCGAGCAGCACGCGCTGGCGGACTTTGACGCTGCGGGCGGTGCGCTCGTTGGATTCTTGCAGAAGACGCAGCGCCGGGAAGGGGCGCGTGACGGCTTTGCGGCGGTTGAAGAGGTGGATCAGGATCGGCAGCGCCGCGGCCAGCAGGCCGGCCAGAAAGAGGGGCTGTACGAAGTTCATCAGCGCCTCCTCAGAAAGTCCTGACACACAAGCTCAACAGGGCGTGTGGTGTCGTAGCTTAAGTACGAGATGTTGGCGCCGGCACACACCGACGCGATGCGGGCGTTATGGGCGCGCATCGCCTCGATGTAGCGGTCGCGCAGGTCGTCGGGATCGGCCAGAAGTTCGCCGTCATCCTCCATGCCCTCAAAGAGGCTTAAGCCCTCAAAGGGCAGCGTGAGCTCGGCGGGGTCGAGGCCCTGGAAGATCACCACGTCGAATTTGCGGCTCTTGAGCACGCGCAAGAGATCTTCGGTGTGTTCGGTGGCGTCGAGCATGTCGCTGAAGATCAGGATGAGGCTTCTGCGGCGGGCGCGCTCGGCGATCTGGCGCAGGCTGTCGTCGAGGGCGGTGGGGCCTTGCGCGGGCAGGTTGTCGAGCAGGTAGAAGATGTCGTCGAGGTGTTTGGTGCGGGCGGCGGCGGGCAAAAAGGCGCCGGGGGTCTCTGCAAATCCCAGCGCGCCGACGGCGTCGCCCTGGCGGATCAGCAGGTAAGCCAGAGTGGCGGCGACGTAGCGGGCGTGATCGAGCTTGGTGAGCGGCCCAAGTTCGCTCTTAAAGGCCATGGAGCCCGAGCCGTCGAGGAGCAGGAAGGTCTGGAGGTTGGTCTCGTCTTCGTATTGCTTGACGTAGTACTTGTCGCTCTTTCCAAAAACTTTCCAGTCGACGCGGCGCAGTTCCTGGCCGGCGGAGTATTCGGTGTATTCGGAAAACTCCACCGAGCCGCCGCGCTGTGGCGAGCGGTGCAACCCGGCGATGACGCCCTGGGCGAGCTGTCGGGCGCGCACGTGCATGTCGCCGAGTTGATCGAGGACAGCCGGGTCGAGGTAGGTCTGGCGCAGCGCTTCGGCCATAGAGAAGTTGCCGGGGCAGAGAGAGTGAGGCGTCGTCCGGGGCTTAGCCGGCGATGAGGCGCTCGATGATGGCCTGCGGGTCGAGTCCCTGGGCCTCGGCCTGGAAGTTGGTCAGCAGGCGGTGGCGCAGGATCGAGGGGGCCAGGTAGTCGATGTCTTCGGTGGAGACGGTCAGCCGTCCATCGAGGAGGGCGCGGGCTTTGCCGGCCAGGATGATGGCCTGTCCGGCGCGGGGGCCGGCGCCGAAGCTCACAAAGCGTTTGACGACGTCGGGTGCGCTCGGGTCGGCCGGGCGCGTCTTGCGGATGAGGTTGACCGCGTGGGCGACGACCTCATCGGAGACGGGCACTTTGAGCACCAGCTCCTGCAGGCGAAGGATGGTGGCCGCATCCAGGATCTTTTCGATCTCGGGGCGGTGGCTGGTGGTGGTGTTTTTGACGATGGCCAGCTCGTCTTCCAGGTCCGGGTAGTCGACCTGAAGATGGAACATAAAGCGGTCGAGCTGGGCCTCGGGCAAGGGGTAGGTGCCCTCTTGCTCGATGGGGTTCTGGGTGGCGAAGACCAGGAAGGGAAGAGCGAGCTCGTAGGTCGTTCCGCCGGCCGAGACGCGGTACTCGGCCATCGACTGCAGGAGCGCGGCCTGGGTCTTGGGCGGGGTACGGTTGATCTCGTCCGCGAGCAAGAGGTTGGTAAAGACCGGGCCCTCAATGAACTTGAAGTGGCGTTTTCCGGTGGTGGGATCTTCTTCCAGGATGTCGGTGCCGGTGATGTCGGCGGGCATCAGGTCGGGGGTGAACTGGATGCGGTTGAAGTTCAGATCGAGCACCTGGGAGAGGGTGGCGATGAGGTAGGTCTTGGCCAGTCCGGGGACGCCCATAAGCAGGCAGTGGCCGCGGGCGAAGATGGCGATGAGCAGGTGCTCAATGAGCTCGTCCTGACCGAAGATGCGCTTTCGCACCTGGGCGACGATGGCGTCGCGGGCCCGGGCTAACTCTTCGACGGCGGCGAGCTCGTCATCGAGGGGGTTGTGGAGGGCGTCGGTGTTCAGATCGGTGGCCATGAGTGCTCGTCACAGAGGGCAAACGTTGGGTCACAGGGCGTGGGGCAGCCGGCCCCGGGGGCGCAGAGCGCCTAGAGTGGCTTACAACGCGCGTGCAGCGTGCATTCCTTCCCGAGACGTCATAGCGCATCGCCCGGGCGGCGCGCCAGCCTTGAGCCGCGGGTTGGCCGGGGAGCACCGGCGATGCACCTCACGCGCGGCGAAGTGGCGTGAGGGGAGGGTAAGTCCCACCTGGCGACTGGCGAGCGGGGAGGGCGTGCGTGAGCGGCGTTTGGCGATGCTTAGAGAAGATCGCGTGTTTTGCTCACGTCGAGCTGGGCGGTGCGGGTGAAGATCTCGAGTGCCTGCTGCATCATGCCGGCGAGCCTGCGCATGCGCTCGATGCGTTCGAGGGTCTCCGGGTCCATGTCTTCGTGTTCGGAGGCCAGGCGACCGGCGTCTTTGAGATCGGTGGCGACCCGCGAGATGAGCTGGCCTTCGCGTTGTTCGAGCACCTGGCCGATCATCTGCATAAACTCCACCTCGGCCACAAAATGCCAGGCGGAGCTTGTGGCGTGGCGCACGCGGCTGACCACGTTCCAGACCTCCAGATCGCGGGTGATCATGGAGACGGCGCCTTTGGAGAGGTCGAGGGCCTCCTGAATCTCGGAGGAGCTCATGGGCTGGCGGCGCAGGTAGAGGAGCGCCCAGACTCGGCCGTGGTTGCGCTTAAAGCCCCAGAACTCGATGACGTCGCCGACGGCGTCGGTCACCAGCGCTTCCCACAGGGGCAGGGTGGTGGTGGGGTCGTTATCGGTGGTGCGGTAGTTGTAGCCCTTCATTGGCTCTCCAGACTCCAGCGCGCCTGGGCGCGGAGCTGGGCGGCCCACTCGGCGATATGTTCGCCGCCGGGGCCGTGGGCAAAGGGACCTAAGGCGTCCATGGCGCGGTCGAGGTGATCCTCGACGGTGGCCAGGGTCTTGTCTGCGCAGCCCAGCTCAACGATCCAGGCGCCGAATCGTTGCACGTCGTCCTCTGATAAGTCATCGCGTTGCCAGAGTTCGTCAAGGGCGCGGCGGAAATCTTCGTTGGAGGAGCGGGCAAGGGCGATGGGGAAGGAGGGATTTTTGTTGCGCAGATCGGCCAGGCGATCTTTGCCGATGTCGATGGGGTGGCCGACCACGTCGATGAGATCGTCGGTGATCTGGAAGGCCAGACCCAGGTGGTGTCCGCACTGGCCGAGGCGCTCGATGAGCTCGGTGCGGCCGGCGACGCGGGCCGAGGCGGTGCCGCAGAAGGCCAGAAGCGCGCCGGTCTTGCCGTGGGCGATGGCCTCCCACTCCGGGAGAGTCCAGGTGGAGTCCTGGCGAGCGTCGACCTCGCGCATGGCCGCGCGGGTCATCTCGGCCACGAGCGTCACCGCCTCAAAGGTGACCTCGCGGGGGTAGTCTTCGAGCTGCTCCAGCGCGATGCAGAGCATGAGGTCGCCGCCGAGCACGGCCACGGAGTTGTTCCAGCGGGCGTTGGCGGTGGGTTTGCCGCGGCGGGTGGTGCCCTCGTCGACGACATCGTCGTGCAGGAGGCTGGCGGTGTGGATGAGTTCGGCGGTGATCGCCAGGCGGATGCGGGCATCTTCGGGAAGATCAAGCGCGGCGCCGAAATGATCGACGAGCAGCGGGCGCATGCGTTTGCCGCCGGCAAAGGAGACGTGGCGGCAGGCCTCCAGCAGCACCTCGGGTTGTTTGCCTGCATGGCGAGGATCTTCGAAGGCCAGATGGAGCTGGCGCTCAAAGCGCGAGAGGAAGTCGCTGGCGAGGGGCTTTGCGGCGGTCTGAGACATGGTGTTCACTTCGCGTTGCGGTTTAAGTCCGCGTAAACAATCGTGCGAAGTTTAAGAACCTTTGAACTTTGTGCAACCGAAAAGGCAGGGGGGGGGTCGGGCGCAGAATAGACAAAGCCGCCTGCGGAGCGATAGCGGTCCGGAGGCGGCTTGAGGGTCGGGGGGGCTGCGGTGCCTGCCGGGTGACTCAGTGGATGGAGGAGGGGGGGCTGTCGACGAAGGCGTGATCGCGGGTGCGGGTCGGGAGCTCGTCGGCGGAGCGCGAGGTGGGGGACTCGACGCAGGCGGCCTGATCGGTGGCCCGATCGGCGTAATGCTCCAGGCGGCGGATATGCTGATGGAGGGGCTCGAGCAGACGATCGCGCAGCTCGCCATGATCGAAGGCGGCGCTGTGCACGATGAAGTAGATCAGGCTGAGCAGCTCTTGCTGGCCGCGGGCGGCGCTCTCGCGTAGCTCGTCGGCGGTGGTGGCTGCGAAGACGATGCCCGGGTGGGTGCGCTCCATGCGACTCCACTGGCGCCAGCGCGTGGCGCGCTCGACATTGAGGGTGTCGAGGCGGTGGGCCTCGTCAATGCGGTGGCAGAGCGAGGTGAGCTGATGCTCGGCGGCGACGGCTTTCATCTGATCGTAGACGAAAAGGCGGCGCGCCGGGCTGAGCACGTGGCGTTCGAGCGTCTTGAGCGTATAGCCGTACATCATAAACCTCGTGGCCGCGCAGCCAGGGAGGCAGCGGGCATCAGGCAAAGGCGCCAGAAGCGAATGCGTTACGTCATACGAAGAAGGTAGCACAGGGCGCGAGCGCGCGGCAACTCCTGGTGGGACATTGTGCCCCGGGCGCATGGGGAGATGCGGCGGTGAGGGGCAGGTGTTTGGATGGGGTGGTGATGTAAGTGGTTGATGTGGAAGTGGTATTCCATGGCCGATGCGGGGTTGTTTCTCTTCGCCAGCGGGCAGGCCTGGACGTGCAGCCTGGTCTGCGAGGTGCGCGAGGGCTTCGGGCGAAGTTCTCCTGTGGGGCGGCGGGGGAGGGGCCGGACCCGGGTGAATGCGCCTTGCGTCGTCGGCGCGGGGAAGGCAAACATGCCAGGGGTCAGCATGACGCGGCGGCCGGCAGCAGACAGGCCCGCTCGATGTGAGGCTGGCTGAGCACGACGAGATCAGGCGAAGGACACGTTCTGAACGCGAAGATCACCAGCTGGATTCGAGGGCTCCCGGGGGTGCCCGGACATACGCTGCGCTTTGCGCTGCGCGTACTGCTGCGATTTTTCGGGGAGAAGAACGGGCTGATTCTGGCCGGGGCGGTCTCCTACAACACCCTGCTCTCGGTGATTCCGCTCTTTGCGTTGATCGCGGTCTTCTTCTCGACCTTTGTCGATGAGGCGTTGCTGCTCTCGACGATCCAGGTGGAGCTGAGCCTGATCGCTCCGGGGCAGAGCGAGTCTCTGGTGCGCGCGCTCCAGGGCTTTCTGCAGCAGAAGGAGCTCATCGGGGTGGTGGGCTTGCTGGTGTTGCTCTTTTTCAGCTCGATCGCGTTTCGGGTGCTGGAGAATGCGCTCAACGTGATCTTCGATCAGCCCGAGGAGCCGGTGAAGCGCTCGGTGTGGGTCTCGGTGCTGATGCCCTATCTGTTTATCTGCGTGATGGGGGTGGCGATCACGGCGTTGACGGCGTTTACCGCCGCGCTCGACGCGATCCCCCGGGCGGCCTATGAGGTGCCCTGGCTGGGGTGGCAGCTGAGCATGGATACGGCCACCAGCGTGGCGCTTTATCTGTCGGGAGTGGTGGGGCTGACGCTGCTTTTTGCGGCGATTTACCGGGTGCTTCCCCTGCCGGAGATCTCGTTTCGGCGAGCATTGGTGGGGGGGCTGACGGCGTCGGTACTCTGGGAGATCGTGCGCCATATTATGGTGTGGTATTTCACGAGCATCTCGCTTGTGAACATGATCTACGGCTCGCTGGCCACGGTGGTGATCGTGCTGCTCTCGATGGAGGTGGCGTCGGTGATCTTGTTGCTGGGGGCGCAGGTAATCGCGGAGCTGGATCGGGCCGACCGGGCCGGTGTGGCCTGGTATGAAAAGCCGAGCACGGCGCAGAAGTTGGAGCCGCCCCGGGCGAAGTCTCCGAAAGAGAAGGCCAAACGCGAGCCGGGGCGAAAGCGGGTGCGTACCCATCGTAAACTTCGCGACGAGCAGGACCCGCTTTAAGGCGTAAATCTGCCGGGGGAGAGGTCTGAAGACGCGGCGCTTATATGCCCGATGAGCGGCTATGTATGCGAACTTCGTGCGTTTCAGCGCTCGCGGCAGATGCCGGTGTATTCGTCGTTGAGGGGCTGGTTGCAGGTGCCCACGTAGGCGTCGATGCACTCCTGGTCGGCGTCGCAGTCGGAGTCGTCCCAGCAGTCAGCGTCGAGGGCCGGGGGGATGCGACAGACGCCTTCGCCGTTGGTGGTGCAGAGGCTGGCGTAGCAGCGCATGTATTCGGCGCCTGGAGCGCTGGAGCTCTGGCAATCCTGGTCGGTGAAGCAGCAGGGGGCGACGGTGGGGTTGGCGCCGGGGCGCGGGGTCAGCTGACAGAATTGCGGCGCGTCGGCGTCTGTGTCGCCCGCATCGCTCACATCGCCTGCGTCGCCGGCATCGGAGCCGGTGTCGCGGTCGCCCCCGGAGTTATTTCCGACGAGCCCGCCGGGGCCGGTGGAGTCGTTGACGTCGCGGAGCCGCTCGCTTTCCTGACAGCCGGAGAGCATCAGGACGAGCGCGGTGGAGCAGAGGATAAAGAGAGCGCGAACAGGCATGGGGGACTCCCGCAAAGGTGTGAGGACCAGGGAAAGGTAGAGAAGGAAGCGGTCGCGCACAACAAAAAGCCCGCCGCCGACCATGATGAGGTCGGCGGCGGGCCGGGGAGACGCGCCCGTCTCACAGAAGATGGGCGCGAAGCTGCCACAAGGCGATCAACGCTCGGTGAGCGCGGGGGCGTCTTCGATGGTGATGTCGCCGCGCATTAAGACGGGCGTCTCGCCAGAACGGTATGTGGAGAGACCGGCGTCCACCAGATCCTGGCTGAGGGTAAACCAGAGACGCTGGCCGTCGGCGACGCGGTTGACCTGGCTGTCGTCATCGTAGGAGCCGCTCCCGTCCTGAGAGAGCAGCGCGTTAAAGGTGGGGAAACCCAGGGGCGGGTTGTCGTAGATGCCAAATTCCAGGGGGTGAGTGCTGTAGACGGTGTTGTTGATGCCGTAGCGCCAGCCGTTGAAGAGGGTGATGGTCGGGTTGTCGGCGTCGGAGCCGCCGCTGACGATGTCGACGTAGCCGGCCGGGCGCACCGCCGAGACACGGTAGTTGGTGCTGTTGGCGCTGAAGGTGAGAAAGACCGCCGGGGTGCCGTCGGGGACGGTGACTTCGAAGGTGACGCGCACCGGGTTTCCGGCGTCGTCTTCGGCCGGCACGCGGGCGCCTTCTTCGAGCACGAAGAGCTGCGCGACGATGACCTCGCCATCGACCAGGGGGCGACCCAGGGTCAGAGCGATGTCCTGGTGGATGCCGTAGCCGAGAGCGGCTTCGGCGAGCAGGACGCTGTCGTCGGCCTCGGCAAAGATCTCCAGGATGACGTCTTCTGCGGCGTGCAGCGCGTCGATGCGCACTTCGGTGGAGACTTCATTGAGGGCCTGGTCGCGGGCTTCCAGGCTGTTTTCCAGAAGTTCGACGGTGAAGCTGGCCTCGACGCCGGTCTCGGTGGCGTCGAGCACGGGGAGGTCGGCCTGGGCGTCGAAGGCGTCGCCGGCGTTGGCGTCGGCGTGCAGCACCACACGCAGGAGTTCATTGTCGACGACGTCGCGATCCAGGGTGGCGACGATGTTGGCTTTGACGGCCGGGTCGGCGGCCACGGCGACGGCGCCGAGGATGGTGTCTTCGGCGTCGTAAATCGCAAGCCAGCCCGCCTGGTCGTAGACGAGTTCGGCGATGGTGACTTCGTTGAGGGGCAGGCTCTCCAGGAGCTGATCTTCGGCGGTGAGCTGCGGGGCGGAGGGATCGATGAGGGTCACATCAAAGGTGGCCATGACGGGCTCTTCGTCGACGACGACGATGGGATCTTCGTCATTTTCGCCGTCGAAGGTGAAGTTGCCGTCGGCCGGGCTCTCCTGGTGGATACGGGCGTGAAGGGTGGCGTTGGCGGCCAGCGCTTCATCGAGCGCGATGGTGATGTTCTCAAGCTCACCGGCGGAGAAAAGTTCGCTGGCGAGCAGCTCGCCGGGCTCTCCGCCCTCATCGGCGTAGATGGCGATCCAGCCGGCAAAACCCTGGAGTTTGGCCGCGGCGATCACGATGCTGTCGGCGGCCTCAAAGCTCACCGACTGGTTGTCGACGCTGATGCTGGCCACCGGCTGAAGCTCGGGAAGGGTGACGACGAAGCTGGCCTGGAGGGGCTCTTCATCCACCATGACAACAATGTCCGCCTCCGGGTCGAAGTCGTCGTCGGCGACCGCGTCGATGTGCAGCGAGGCGTGGAGGGTCTCTCCCTCGAAGGCGTCTCGTGAGAGTGCGACGCGGACGTCTTCGTAGGTGCCGGCCTCAATCGGGGCGCTGGCGATGACGTCGGCGGGGGTGCCCTCGTCGTCGGCGCGGATGATGATCCAGGCGTCGACGTCGCTGGCCACTTCGGCGATGACGACCTCGTTGATGGGATCGGCGATCTGATCTTCGACGACGAGCGCCGGGGCGATCTCTTCAACCTCAATGCTCACCGTAAACTGCACGCGGACCGGCTCACCGCGGTCGATGGCGAGGAGCGCGTCGTCGGGCTCGAAGGTCTCGGCGTTGTCTTCGCTCAGGTAGAGGCTGCCGTAGAGGAGTTCCTGGTCGAGAAGCGGGCGGGCAAGCTCGATGGTCAGGTCGGTGGCGCTGCCGGCCTCCACCGGCAGGGCGCCGAGAGGTTCGCCGAGCTCACCTTCTTCATCGGCGTCGTGAATCACCACGTAGCCGGCGCTCTCAGCGAGCACTTCGGAGACGATGATCTCCGAGGGGTTTTCGGGGGTCTGGTCTTCGATGGTGAGCAGGTTCTCACGCGCGTCGAAGGGCGGGGGCTCGTCGCCGCCGCAGGCGCTCAGCGGGATCGCCAGGAGAAGGGGGGCCAGCCATTTCATTGAGGTCTTCATGGGGAACTCCAGACAAACAGGGTCGATGAAGTGGGCCTGCTCCAGGCTCTGACATCGATGTCATGGTGCCGGAGCAGCGCCCGAGAGGCGCGTGAGACTCAGGGATAGCGAAACGTCGTTAAATGCGCTCAGTACAAGGGAAAATGAGGGCATGTGGCGGCCTTCACGTCGAGGCTGAGCTACGCGCCCGACTCGATGTGGGTACTATTAAGCAAGAGCTGTACCAAAAGTGCGGAAGCTTGCGAAGAGGACGCCAATTTTATACGCTGAAGGTCTGTAGAGAGCGCCGGGAATCCCCGCGAGATGAAGCCTGACCCGGAGAATGGGGTGTGGGAACGGGCGCTTCGAGATGACTGACTGAAGACGGGAGAGACGCATATGGCGATGGAGCTGCGCCAATCAGTGAAGATGTCGCAGCAGCTGCGGATGACCCCGCAGTTGCAGCAGGCGATTAAGCTTTTGCAGCTCTCACGCATGGAGCTGATTGCCGAGGTTCGCCAGGAGATGGTGGAAAACCCGGTGCTCGAAGAGATCCCGGAGCCTTACGAGTCGGAGGGGCCCGCCGAGCGGGAGTCGGATCGGCGCGAGGAGTTGGCGGAGGTTCGGGCCGATGAGCGGGATATGGGGGAGGTGGATTGGGAGGCCTACGCCGAGAAGTTTGGCGGGTCCGACGGTCCGACCAACCATTATAAGGGGATGCGCGGGGAGGATTTGCCCGGGCTTGAGCAGACGCTCTCGACGAGTGAGTCGCTGGTCGATCACCTGATGGAGCAGCTGCGCCTGGCGGAGCTTGCGCCGGAGGATGAGTACGTGGGCGCGCTCCTGATCGGCAACCTCGATGAGTCGGGGTTTCTGGCGTCGGTGAGCGTGGAGGAGATCGCCGAAGATGCGGGCACCTCGGTGGATCGGGTCGAGGGGATCCTGGCGTTGATTCAGACCTTCGATCCGGTGGGGGTGGCCGCGCGTGATTTGCGCGAGTGCCTGTTGATCCAGGCGCGGCGAGATCATCCGGAGTTCGGGTTGCTGCACGCGATGATCGAGGAGCATATCCCGGATCTGGAGCGTAAGAGTTACGGGAAGATCGCCCGCGCTCAGGGGGTGGAGCTCGACGAGGTGATCGAGGCGGCCAAGGCGCTCTCGTTTTTTGAGCCGCGGCCGGGGCGCGCGTACTCCGATGATGAGCCGCGCTACATCACCCCGGACATTTATATCCGGAAGTTGGACGGGGAGTGGGTGCCGGTGCTCAACGAGGATGGGCTGCCCAGGCTGCGCATCTCGAACTTCTATAAGAAGGAGCTCGCGCGCAAAAAGGAGGAGGGGGAGCGCGACGAGGTTAAGGATTATATCCAGGATAAGCTGCGCGGGGCGCTCTGGTTGATCCGCAGCATTGAGCAGCGCCAGAACACGATCGTGAAGGTCACCGAGAGCATCATCAAGTTTCAGCGGGACTTTTTTGAGAAGGGGGTCGAGCACCTCAAGCCGCTGGTGCTGCGCGATGTGGCCGAGGATATCGGGATGCACGAGTCGACGGTGAGCCGTGTGACGAGCTCGAAGTACGTGCATACGCCGCGGGGTGTGTTTGAGCTCAAATACTTCTTCAACTCCTCGATCACCAACCTGGGGGGCGATGATCTGGCCAGCGAGGCGGTCAAGGCCAAGATCCGCGATATCGTCGCGCATGAGGACCCGAAGAAGCCGCTGAGCGATGCGCGGATCGTGGAACTTTTGAAAGAAGAAGAGATCGACATCGCCCGGCGCACCGTGGCCAAGTACCGGGAGATGATGGGGATTTTGTCGAGCAGCAAACGCAAGCAGCTCTTCTGAACCACAAAAAAGGCCGAGGCTGCCGGCGGGGGGGCTTGTCTGCTGTGCGAGTTGTAACGAATACGGTTGGTAGGTGCTGGCGTTTCGGACTATGCTGGACCTTCGAGCGCAGGTGAGGTTGTCGGACGTGTGGTCCAAGACGTCATCGGCTCATTCTAGAATGCAGTATCATCTACCCGAAGAAGGAGTCCTTCATGAACGCAAACGTATCCTTCCGGAACATGGATTCGTCGGCATCGCTTCGCAACTACGCCACGGCCAAGCTGGAGCGCATCTGCGACAAGTATGTTCAGGGCAAGATCGACGCCTCGGTCGTGATGACCGTCGAGAAGTTCTGGCACATCGCCGACTTCACGCTGCAGATCAAGAACCTGACGGTGAAGGGGGCGGAGCGCAGCGAGGATATGTACAGCTCGATCGACCTGGCGCTCGACAAGATCGAGAAGCAGCTGCGTCGTCACAAGGATCGCCTTCGTGACCACAAGCCGACCAACGGTCAGGCCAAGATGTTCAAGATGGCGGTTGTCTCGCCGATCGCCGCGGAGTCGGCGGCGGAGATCGACAGCGAGTTCGCCGAAGATTACGAGCTCTATCCGGAGCCCTCGGCCGCCGAGGAGACCCCGGTGGTGGAGACGGTCAACACCCCGTCGGGTCGCGTCTCGGTGCTGCGCAACAAGCTCTATGAGGCCAAGCCCATGAGCATTGATGAGGCGGTGCTGCAGCTTGATCTTCTCGAAGACCGTCAGTTCTTCGTGTTCACCAACGCCGAGACCCAGGCGATCAACGTGGTGTACAAGCGCGACGATAAGAATGTGGGCGTGATCGAGACCTGATCGCCCCGACGCCCGCGGCGCTTATGCGCGCCGTGAGGTGAGAACGATAAGGAGCCCCTCCTGGCCGCAGCGGTCGGGAGGGGTTCTTTTTTTGTGGCAGGTGTTTTAGCTTTGCGGCCAGAGAAGCGGGGTGAGCCGCGACGGCGCTGATGTTGAGTCGGGGCCGGTTGATGGACGATGTGAGGATGTGAGGAGCGCAGATGAGTGAGTCGACGCAGAAGCAGGTGCCCTTTGGGTTGTGGTCGAGCAAGCTGGGGCCGGAGATGTTGGCCGGGGAGCTGCGCTTTTTAGATGTGTCGTGGGGCGGCAAAGGGCGCACGCTGGTGTGGGCGGAGCGGATCGATGGGCGCGGGGTGTTGATGGTGCAGCGCCCCGACCAGGCTGCGCGCGCGCTCAACGATGAGCTCAGCGTCAGCGGTGGGGTGGGTTATGGGGGCGGGGAGTTTGATGTTCGCGAGGATCTCGTGGTGTTTGCGGCCTCCGATGGTCGCCTCTACGCCGCCGATCTCGACAAAGGCCGTCCTCGCCCCCTCTCGCCAGAGTGGGGGAAGGTGGCCAGCCCGGCGATTTCGCCCGATGGGCAGTGGGTGGCCTATGTGCACCGGGTCAATGATGAGGATGTGATCGCGGTGGTGCCCACCGACGGGTCGCAGTGGCCGGTGAAGGTGGCTCAGGGGGCCGACTTCTACATGCAGCCGGCGTGGTCGCCTTCGGGCGACAGGCTGGTGTGGGTGAGCTGGGATCATCCGCAGATGCCCTGGACGCAGACGCGCCTTGAGACGGCAGGCATCGATATGACCGGCGGGGTGGTGCGGGTGGGGCCGCGCTCCTCGGTGGTGGAGAAGGAGGGCGTGGCGGTGCAGCAGCCGCAGTATTCGCCCGATGGTCGGTGGCTTTCGTATTTGAGCGATGAGAGCGGCTTCTGGCAGGTGGTGCTGCAGGATGTGCAGAGCGGGGAGTCGCGGGTGATCGAGCGCGAGGGGGTGGAGTTTGGCGGGCCGCCCTGGATTCAGGGGCTGCGTTTCTACGATTGGACCCAGGATAGCGAGGCGGTCATCGCGCTGGGGAGTGTGCGCGGCGAGCATCATCTGGAGCGGCTGGGCGTCGATGGGAGTGCCAGGCGCTTGCCGGGGTTGGAGGGCTATACTTCGTTGGCCCAGCCGCGGGTTACCACCGGGGGGGCGGTGGCGCTGATCGCGTCGTCGTCGAAACGTCCGCCGCGGGTGATCACGGTGGCCGCGGGCTCCGTGCAGGTGCGTCGCTTCGCGTCGAGCGAGCGTCTTGAAGAAGATGAGCTTGCGGCGGCCAGGGCGGTGAGCTGGGCGGTGCAAGGTGACGATGGCGACGATGTGGAGGTGCACGGGATCTTCTATCCGCCGACCAACCCGGCCTATCGCGCCAGCGGCAAGCCGCCGGTGCTGGTGATGATTCACGGGGGGCCGACCGCCCAGCGGGTGATGGGGTGGGAGGCGCGAAATCAGTTCTTTGCCACGCGCGGCTTTGCCGTGCTCGATGTGAACTACCGCGGCTCCACCGGCTACGGGCGCGCGTACATGGAAGCGCTCTTTGGCAAGTGGGGCGAGGCCGATGTGGAGGATGCGGTGGCGGCGGTGCGCTTCCTTGATGAGGAGGGGCTGGCCGATGGTCAGCGCGCCGTGATCATGGGCGGGAGCGCCGGGGGGTATACCGTGCTCAAGGCCCTGGTGGATCATCCGGGCACCTTTAAGGCCGGTGTTTGCCTCTACGGGATCTCGGATCTATTTGCGCTGCAGCGGGGCACGCACAAGTTCGAGGCGCATTATAACGACAGCCTGATCGGGCCCTTGCCTGAGGCCGCCGATCTTTATCGGGAGCGCTCCCCGATCAATCGGGCCGAGCGCATCAGCGATGCGCTGGCGATCTTCCACGGGGCTAAAGATTCGGTGGTTCCGTTGGATCAGGCCGAGGCGATCGCCGGGTCGTTGCGACGACGCGGTGTGCCGCACCTCTACCATGTGTATGAGGAGGAGGGGCACGGGTGGCGACGGGCGCAGACCATCGATCACTTCCATCGGAAGGTGTTGGAGTTTTTGGTGGAGAAGGTGGTGTATTGAGGGGGCGTGGGGTTGGGGGGGGGCGCGTGTGGGGATGGTGGGGCGCGATTTGTGGTTAGGTGGTTGGGTGGTTGTGTGGTTGTGGGGCGCTCGGGTTCGCGTTGTGGGGAGGTTTGTGAGGGGGTTGGGGGGTGTGCGGGTTGTGGTTGGGTGGTTGGGTGGTTGTGGGGCGCCGGGGTTTGCCACGTTGGTCGATTTGTGAGGGCGTTGGGGGGTGTGCGGGTTGTGGTTGGGTGGTTGGGTGGTTGGGTGGTTGTGGGGCGCGGGGGGCTGCCACGTTGGTCGATTTGTGAGGGGGGCAGGTGGTTTGCAGGGGGGGCGCAACCGGGGAAAATTAATTGATAATTGGTGACCCCCGGTCACGAGAGGTTGTGTGTTTATGCGGGTTTGAGGAGGTTGAGGGGGCCGGAGTGGGGGGTGTCGGGGGAGAACTCGGCGGGTTGTTGGAGGCGAGCCTGGGGGTAGGTGCAGTAGAGGGGGGCGAGGATGGCGGCGGGGCGGTGGTTGCCGCTTTTTTTGATGCCGCCGAAGGGGAGGCGGCTGGAGGCGCCGACGGTGGAGCGGTTGAGGTTGAGGATGCCGCAGTCGAGCTCGTAGGTGAGGGCGTCGAAGCGCTCGGGGTCGGCGGTGAAGACGCTCATGGCCAGGCCGTAGTCGGTGGCGTTGGCGAGGCGGGCGGCGCTTGCGGCGTCGGAGGCTTCGTAGAGGACGATGTCGGGGCCGAAGAGCTCTTCGGTCTGGTGTTCGCCCTGGGCGTTGAGCTGGGAGGCGCGCCAGAGGGCGGGGCGGACGAAGTAGCCCCTTTGAAGTTCGGGGTGGGCGCCGCCTTCGAGGATGGGGATGAGGGTGCCCTGATCGTCTTGTTGCTGGACGTTGAGGAAGTCTTCAAATCCGCGGCGGTCGGCCAGCGGGCCCATAAAGGGGGCGGTGTCGCCTTCGGTGGTGGGGTCGCCGGTGGTGACGCGCTCGAGCAGGGCGACGAGGCGATCCTGGAGGGCGTCGATGATGGTGGTGTGGGCGACGACGCGGCTTGTGGCCGAGCAGCGCTGGCCGGTGGTCAGGCAGCTTGCGAGCAAGATCTCGTGGGCGGCCTGATCGAGGTTGGCGTCGTCGAGGACGATGGCGGTGTTTTTGCCGCCCATCTCCAGGGCCAGGAGCTTCCAGGGCTGGTCGAAGGTGGCGCGGCGGATGCGCTGGGCGGTGGCGAAGGAGCCGGTGAAGAGCACGCCGGCGACTCTGGGGTGGGCGCTCAAGGCGGCGCCGACTTCGCCGGGGCCGTGCACGAGGTTGAGGACGCCGGGGGGGAAGTCGGCCTCCTGCGCGCACTCAAAGTAGAGCTGCATGGAGAGGGGGGCGAGCTCGGAGGGTTTGACGATGAGGGTGTTGCCGGTGAGGAGCGCGGGGATGATGTGGCCGTTGGGGAGGTGGAGCGGGAAGTTGTAGGGGCAGAGCACTGCCAGAGGTCCAAGCGGGCGGTGGTGCCAGGAGCCGCCCTGGAGGCCCTCGGGGTGGACGGGGCTGGTGAGGTCGAGGCCCTCGGTGCTCATGATGTCGATCTTGGCGGTCAGCGCGCCGGCTTCGCCGCGGGATTCCCAGAGCGGTTTGCCCATCTCGGTGGTGATGGCGCGGGCGAGCCCCTCTTTGCGGGCGTCGAGAGCCTTGCGGAAGCGCTCGATGTAGGGGAGTCGGCCTTCGACGCCGAGTTTATCCCAGGCGGGGAGGGCTTTTCGGGCGGCGTCGACGGCCAGGTTGACGGCGTCGGTGGACCAGGGGGTCTCAAAGATCAGCTCGTCTTTCAGAGCGGGGTTTTCGCGGCGCAGGGTGTTCTGGGCGCGGGCGGGGGTGGTCCATTGGCCGGCGATGAAGTTTGCGCGGGAGGGGATCATGAGACCTCGGGAGGTGGTTGGAGATGTGCAGACACAGGTTGGCAGGCGGCTCTATTGTGGCGACGTGAGGCGGGATGTCCAGAGGCGGGTGGGCGTTGCTCGTGTGGGGGAGGTCGGGAAGGAGCGCATATATAAAGGACTTTGCACGACCGAGGGTCGGGTTAGTGAGGCGACCGAGGGTCAGGTTTGAAGGCGACCGAGGGTCAGGGAAAGGTGACCAGGTTGGGGATATGGGAGGAGGTTGTGGCGCCGGTCTGGCCGTAGGTGGCGTTGCCCCAGCAGTAGAGCTGGCCGCCGGCCAGCGCGCAGCTGTGGATGTTGCCGCTGGCGATGAGCGAGACGTCTGTGAGCGTGCTCAGAGCGATGGGCTGGTAGGTCGAATCGCCGTCGTGGCCACAGCGCCCGGAGTTGTTGGCGCCGAAGCAGTAGACGATGGCGTCTTTAACGGCGCAGGTGTGCTGGCGGCCGCTGCTCAGGTCGGTGGCGCTGGCGGCGAAGCCTTCGACGGTGTGCAGGGTGTGGTCCTGGACACCGAGCGTGTCGAAGTTGTCGGGGTGGCCGGCCTGGCCGTAGTAGTTGTGGCCCCAGCAGCGGGCGGCGCCGCTGGCGATGGCGCAGGTGGTGTATTCGCCGCCTTCGAGCAGGGTGACGTCGGTTAAGCCGGCGATGGCGGTCGGGGTGGGGTTGTGGGTGTCCTGGCCGAGGTTCTGGTCGTGGCCGAGCTGGCCCTGGCTGTTGTTGCCAAAGCATTTGACCACGCCGTTGTGGAGCGCGCAGGTGTGGTGGCCGCCGGCGCTCACCAGGGTGACGCCAGCGTCGAGACCCTCGGCGGTGATGGGGGTGGGGGTGATGGCGTCGGGGTTGGATTCTCCGGCGGTCCGGGCGTCGCCGAGCGCTCCCAGGCCGTTGTAGCCAAAGCATTTGAGGGCGCCGTTTTGAATGACGCAGGCGTGGATGCTTCCGGCGGCGACGGCGCTTACGCCGGACTCCAGCCCGACGACCGGGGTGGGTGTGGGGTTGGCGCTGTTGGAATCGACCGCTTCGCCGCGGCCCAGCTGACCGAGGCCGCCTTTGCCAAAGCAGAGCAGCGCGCCGTCCTGGACGGCGCAGGTGAAGTCACTTCCGGCGGCCACCGCGCTTACGCCTGACTCCAGCCCGGCGACCAGGGTGGGGGTGTGGTAGAAGCCCGCTTCGTTTGAGGGCTGTCCGAGCTGGCCGTGCGAGTTTCGGCCCCAGCAGTAGAGGGCTTCGTCGTAGATTGCGCAGGTGTGGAAGGTGCCGGCGGCGATGGCGGTGATCGTCGGTTCGGGATCTTCGCTGACGTCGGCGTCGGGATCTTCGGGATCTTCGCTGACGTCGGCGTCGGCAATGACGGCGTCGGCGTGGGGATCTTCGGCGTCTTCGGTGTCGGTTGCGTCGGCGTCTTCGACATCGGTGTTAGCGTTGGCATCTTCGTCGACGTCGGGAGAGGTGGCGTCGAGGTCGGCGTCGTTGGCGTCTTCTTCGGCGTCGGGGAGGTTGCCGGCGTCGAGGTCTGTGTCGTCGGTGACGATGCTCTCAGGCTGGCAGGCGCCGATGTTGCAGACTTCGCCCTCAAAACAGTCGGCGTTGGACTCGCATTGGGAGGAGGTGCAGGCGGCGGTGAGCGCCAGGGTCGTTAACAGGATGAGAATGGCGAACTGGCGAGTCACGGCGGCGGGGAAGAACATCATCCACTCGATCGGGAAGAGGTCATGGGGGCAACATCGGGTTGAGAGTTCTGAGTGATAGGGGGCGAGAGTCGTCGATGCAAGAGTTGCGGTGTTGCGGATTGAGGGGGGCGGAGGCACCGGGAAGGCTGGCGGCGGGCTGGCGCTCGGGATTAAAGGCCCGGAGGCTATCGGTTAGTCGCGGTGTCCGGGGAGGTGCCCGATCCTTGTTAGGTTGTCGCGATCTGAGGGCTGCCCTAGAGTTTGCGGGATGTTGCCGATGTCCTGGCGAGTGTCGGACGACGAGGACTTCAACGATGGTCACGTATGCACGATGAGACAAAGCAGCCGCAGTCGGCCACCGAGGCTGATGATGCCGGGGAGAGCCGCGCGCCGCAGGAAGAGCAGAGCGACGCGAGGGCCGAGGGCTCTTCGGGCGGAGGTGCGGGAGCCGATGTGGGCTCGTCGCTGACGGCGCTTAAGGCGTTGCTCCGGCGCACGGAGCGTGATCTTCGTCGACCGGTGCTTGTGGAAGGGGCGTTGTGGGCGGCGTCGGCGGCGCTGGCTGTGGCGCTCAGCGCGCTGGCGGTTGCGGCGATCTTTGAGACGCAGGGGGCGCTGGTCGCGCGCTGGATCCTGGCGGTGGGGCTGGGGGCGGTGGGGGTGAGCGCTGCGGTGGCTTACGGTCTTTTTCGGGCGCGGCGGCGAGGGGAGCTTGCCAGCGCCAGGATCGTGCAGGCGCACGCCCGGGAGTATCGCAACGATCTGGTGGCGGCGTTGGAGTTCGGGGAGCGTTTGCAGACGCCGGGGGCCGATGAAGATTTGAAGCGTCAGGGGGTGAGCGCGGCGCTTGCCTCGGCGCATGTGCGGCGCACGGCGAAGCGGGCGCTGGCCGGGGCCAGGGAGCAGTCGCTGGCGCATGTGGTTCCGCCGCGTGATCTGCGCGCGCCGGCGGGGGCGACGGCGGTGTTTGCGCTCGTGTTTCTGGGGGTGATGGCCTGGCAGCCGGGGTGGACACTCGGGGTGCTCAGCGGCGACCGGGTGGGGGCGTCGGTGGTGGGTGATCGGGTGCGGGTGCGGCCGATCGTGGGGCAGATCGACGCCATCTTTGTCTACCCTGAGTACACCGGGATGCCGCGCCAGATGGCTCGCCTGGGCTCGGGCTTTGTAGAGACGCTGGAAGGCACGCGGGTGCATCTTCAGCTGGGGCTGTGGCCGGAGGGCTTTGAGAAGGTTGAGCTTGTGCGCCGCTGGCAGGGCGATGATGGCGAGGAGCAGGAGGTGCTCCCGGTTGAGCTCGGGCCGGGGCATCAGGGGAGCGTGAGTCTGACCTTAAAGGAGAGCGGAAGTTACGCGTTTCGGGCGGTGACGGCCGAGGGCGTGCCGGTGGAAGACGGCGTGGAGCGCACCATTCGCGTGGTGGCCGATGCGCCGCCCCAGGTGCGCCTGACCTCGCATCAGCCCGGGCCGGAGCCGCTGATCGTGCAGCCCGATGATGTGCTGGAGCTCTCGGTGGAGGCGCTCGATGATTTCGGGTTGAGCGGGCTGAGTCTTGTGCATCAGTTTGGCGATGATGAGGAGGGGGCGGAGCGTCAGTCGCTGGATCTGGGGGAGCTGGCCTCGAAGCCGCAGGGGGTGGAGCATAGCTTGAGTTTTGATCTGGCGGAGCTGGGGTTGCAGCCCAAAGATCAGGTTTCGATCTATTTTTCGGCCACCGATATCAACACGGTGACCGGTCCGGGGGAGGGGCGCAGTGAGGCGTTGGTGATCTATGTGGAGAGCCCGGAGGACCAGCATCTGCGCAACATCGCCGACCAGCAGGCCTTGCTGGAGGCGTTGCTCTTGCATCTGGCCGATGTGCTGGAGGCGCCGCCCGGGGAGCGGGTGGCCGATGCGGACGGAGGCTATCGCATGGCGGTAGATGCGGGGCTGGATGTGGCCGCGCGCAGCGCGATTTATGAGCAGGGGGTGGCGCACCATCAGGCTCGTGAGTTGATCTTGAGCGAGCTTGAGGGGTTGCGCGAACGGGTGGCCGAAGATCCGATGATGAGCGGGCGAAACGCCGCGCTTTTTGACGGGTTGGCCGAGCAGCTCAAGGGGCTTCAGGCCGAGGGCAGCCGGCTCTGGGAGAGGTTGCAGGCGCGCTCGGAGCGCGGCGACCTGACGATGGGGCATGTGCAGACGCTGGCGGACTTCAGCCTGCAGGTGGAAGACGAGCTGGAGAAGGCGCTCCTGCGTTTTGATGAGCTTCTGGCCCGCCAGAAGATGGAGCTTGTGGAGGCGACGGCCGAAGATCTCAAGGCGATGCGCGAGCGGCTGCGCGAGCTTCTGGAGCAGTACCGCGACACCGAGGATGAAGCGCTCAAGGAGGCGATCAAGCGCGAGGTGCAACGACTTCGCCAGCGTATGGCCGAGTTGATGGCGCGCATGCAGATGCAGATGGAGCAGCTTCCGCAGGATCACGTCAACATGGAGGCGCTCGAGCAGATGCAGATGGAGAGCGAGTCGAAGCAGCTGGGCGATCAGCTGCAGTCGATCGAGGAGCTTCTGGAGAAGGGGGATATCGACGGGGCGCTGGCCGAGCTCGACCGGATGGATGAGCTCATGGAGGGCCTGAACTCGGAGGTGGAGCAGGGGATGGAGCAGGCCGCGCCGCAGGGGATCTCGGAGCTCGACCGGCAGATGGGCGAGTTGATGGAGGAGGTCGGTGAGCTCCAGGAGATGGAGCGGGCGCTGGAGCAGCAGACCCGGGAGGTTGAGGACGCGCTGGCCGAGGAGCGTCGCGAGGCGATCCAGGAGATGGTGGCGCCGGCGGTCGAGGAGCTCTTGCGTAAGGTGGCCGCTCAGGAGCGCGACCTGGGGCGGCTGGAGGGGCTGGCGCTGCCGGTGCGTGATTACGGTCAGGTGGAGTACAACGCCGAGCAGATCGAGCGGCTGCGCGAGACGCTGGAGCAGCAGGATCTGCAGCTGGCCCTGGAGGCGGCCGAGCTCTCGGAGCGGCGGCTGCGGGGGATGCGCAGCACGCTGAGCCTCTCGGAGCGCTATGTTCGCGACGATGCGGAGCGCAGCGCGGTAAGACGCGCGCGCACCACGAGTGACACCATGGCGGGACGTGCCGAGGAGATTGTGGCGCTGCTGCGGGAGTTTAAACAGCAGGCCTCGGAGCAGCGTCAGCAGGAGCAGGGCGATCAGCAAGAGCGTTATGAGGAGCTTGCCGAGCGCCAGCAGCAGGCCCGCGAGAAGGCCGAGGCGTTGCGGGAGAAGGTCGAGCAGACTGGCGAGCGTTTTCCGATGGTGCGCGACCAGGTGATGCCCTCGCTGGAGCAGGCCACCGAGTCGATGCAAGAGGCCGAAGAGCAGCTGCGCCAGGGGGAGGGGCAGCAGGCGCTGGATCGGGAGCGCTCCGCCCTCGATCAGCTCGGGCAGCTTGGCGAGCAGATGCGGCAGGCGATGCAGAAGGAGCGTCGTCAGCAGAGGCGCTCGGGCAACCAGCAGAAGACCGAGAAGGTGGAGATCCCCGGGGAATCGAGCCGGGAGGCTCAGGAGCGGCTGCGTCGCGAGATGATGGAGGGGATGCGCGAGGGGCGGCTTGAGGATTACGACTCGGAGATCGAGCGCTATTACCGGAGCCTGGTCGAGTGAAAGGAGAGCATGTGAGAGAGCGCGCGAAGTTCGTTTGGGTGGCGGTTGTGGCGATGGCTCTGCTGTGGGCGGCGCCGGTGTGGGGGCAGAGCTCGCTGGAGGATTACCGGCAGGCCGAAGCGATGCTTTCGGCCTGGCAGCTCGATGAGGCGCGCGAGGCGATTGACCGGCTCAGCGAGAAAGAGCCGGGGCTGGCGGAGATCGACTATCTGGAGGCGCGCTACGCGTTTTACGACGGCGATTACGAGCGTGCGCTTGAGCGCATCGATAAGGCGCTTGCGGCCCGCGAGGTGGGGAGCTGGCAGGCGCTGCGCGAGATCATCGCGGAGACGATCGCGGTGACCGGGAGTTACGCGCGCCACGTCAGTCCTTCGGGGCGTTTTGAGGTGTATATCGAGCCGGGGCGCGATGAGGTGCTCTTGCCCTATGCGTTTGAGGCGCTGGATGCGGCCTATGAGGAGCTTGGCGAGGAGCTGGGGTATTTTCCCTCGACGCCGATTCGGGTGGAGGTTTACCCGCGGACGGCGACGCTGGCGCAGGTCTCGATGTTGACGGATGAGGAGATTCGCACCTCGGGGACGATCGCGTTGTGCCAGTACAACAGGCTGATGATCACGAGCCCGCGGGCGGTGTTGCGGGGGTACGGGTGGGTGGACACGTTGATTCACGAGTACGTGCATTATGTGATCAACCGCAAGACCTACAATCAGGTGCCGATCTGGATGCACGAGGGGCTGGCGAAGTTCCTGGAGCGGCGCTGGCGCGGCGAGGATGAGGCGCAGTTGTCGGCGAGCTCGGAGCATCTGTTGCATACGCGACTTAAAGCGGATGATTTGATTTCGTTTGAGGCGATGCACCCCTCGATGGCGAAGTTGCCCAGTCAGGAAGATGCGGCGGTGGCTTTTGCGGAGGTGTATACGACGATGGAGTATCTGCGCGAGCGGGTGGGGCCGGGGGCGTTCGGGCAGCTGCTCGATACGATCAATGAGGGGTACGGTGCGCAGGAGGCGTTTGCGCGGGTGCTGGGGACGAGCTGGGCGCGCTTTGAGAAGGATTGGCGGGCGTATCTGCATACGCGGCCGGTGGTGGAGTTCGAGGATGAAGCCGAGCCTTTTGAGGAGCGGCTGGTCTTTGAGGATGAGCGTCGAAGTGGGGAGGAGCTTGAGCAGGTGGGGGCGCCGGGAGCGCAGGATCACATCAAGCTGGGGCAGATGTTTCAGGTGCGCGAGAGGTTCGGTGCGGCGGTGGTGCAGTATGAGAAGGCCACGCGGCTGATCGGCCAGCGCAACCCGGTGCTGCAGGGGCGGCTGGCGCAGAGTCTGATCGCCACTGGCGAGCCGCAGTCAGCAGTGGAGGCGCTCGCCGAGGTGCGGGAGCTCTACCCGGGTTATGTGACGACGTGGCTGGAGCTGGGGAACGCCTATCTGGCGATGGGGGAGTATGAGCGCGCGCGGGAGGCGCTGGAGGAGGCGGCGCGGATCAACCCCTTTGATCCGGGGGTGCATCAGGGCCTGGGGCGGGCGTACTCCGGGTTGGGAGAAGGTGCGCAGGCCGAGCGTGCGCGGGGCGCGGAGCGTCTGCTCCAGTGATTTCAATTATTGGGGGAGTAGGGTGGGGGATGGTGCCGGGGGGGAGGTTTGTGGGACTTCCGGTTGCGTGAAAAGCTGACTCCCGGTCGTGCGGAAATGCTGACTGCCGGTCACGAGAAGTTCAGTGTTTATGCGGTGAAGGGAGGGTTGAGGGCTGACCCCGGGTCGTTGAAAAGCTGACTCCCGGTCGTCGAGAAAGCTGACTCCCGGTCGTTGAAAAAGCTGACTCCCGGTCGTCGAAAAAGGTGACTCCCGGTCGTTGAAAAAGGTGACCCCCGGTCGTTGAAAAGCTGACCCCCGGTCGCCAGGGAAGCGGACCGGGGGGCAGTTGTGTTTCAAGTTTTGAAACGTCGTGAAACGCCAAAAATTACCAGGGGACGACGTTGCGGTGTTCGGCCAGGCCGCCCCAGTGGCCGGCGCCGATGACGGCGAAGGAGGCCACCCACCAGAGCAGGCCACCGAAGCGGCGCCAGTCGGCGATGTTGTGGCGGGTGCCGTAGTCGTAGCTGAAGGCGGCTAACGCGATGACGGAGAAGGCGGTGATGCCGAGCAGGCGGTGGTGGGAGAGGTCGTCGGAGCCGCCGGAGAAGCCGCCGGCGATCAGGCCGGAGATGATGGCCAGGGCGGTCATGGCGAGGTTGAACCAGCCGCCCCAGCGCAGCGGGGGGATGAGCGTGGGGGGCTCATCGTTGCGGATGGCGAAGGTGGCAGCGGCGGCCAGGGCCATCGAGAGGACGATGGGGAAGTGCAGGGAGAGGTGGTGGAGAAAGGAGGGCCACATGGTCAACTCCCCCGGTGCACGAAGGCGATGGTGACGCCGTCGCCGCCTTCCTCGCGCTCTCCGCGGCGGAACTCGCGCACGTAGCGGGACTGGGGGAGGTGACCACGCACCGCGCGTTTCAGCGCCCCGGTGCCGTGTCCGTGGATGATGTAGACGCCTTCGATGTTCTGGAGGTAGGCGCTGTCTAAGAAGAGGTCGAGTTTGTCGAGGGCCTCATCGGCGCGCATGCCGCGCAGGTCGACGGAGTTGTCGGAGGTCTGGGGCAGGAGCACCGCGTCGCCGGAGGGGGATGCGGTCGGGCCGTGGGCTGTGCGTCGGGAGGAGCCTGAGGAGGTGGGGCGGCCGCGGCGGTGGTTGCGGCGCTCGGACTCGCTGACGTGGAAGAGGTCGGCGGTGTTGACGTTGACCTTGAGATCGCCCAGCTGCACGCGAGCCTGGGAGTCGCCCTGGGTGTATTGCAGGACCTGTCCGGCGCGTTTGAAGGGGCGGCAGTAGACGGTCATGCCCTCTTCGAGCTCGTCGGGGTTGACGGGGCTTAGGCCCTCGGGGCCGGAGCGCGGGGGGCGGGTTTTTTCCTGGGTTTTTTCAACGGTGTCTTCGGCCGCTTTGAGGCGCTTTTGCATGGCCTGAAGTTCTTGTTCGGTGCGGTCGCCGGCCTCGACGGTCTTCTGGCTTTTGAGCGTTTTGAGCTCCTGGCGGATGCGCTCTCGGGCCTGGCGCAGATCTTCGCGAAGTTTGCGGGTTTCGCCAAAGAGCTGGTCGCGATCTTTTTGAAGAAGCTCGGCGTACTTCTTTTTGTAGCGGGCGGCGCGGGTCTCGGCTTCCTGGCGGGTCTGGCGCAGGCGATCTTTTTCGAGATGAAGCTCGCGGACCTGATCTTCGAGGCTCTCTAAGACCTCTTCGACGCTGTGGTGGTCCTGTCCCTCCAGGATGGCCAGGGCGCGGTCGATGAGGGGCTGCTCCATGCCCAGTCGTGCGGCGATGCGCACGGCGAAGGAGCTCCCGGGGATGCCCATGGTCATCTGGTAGGTGGGGCTGAGCGAGTCGAGGTCAAAGCCCATCGACGCGTTGGCAAAATGCTCGCTCTGGTAGGCCAGGGTTTTGAGGCCTTCGAGGTGGGTGGTGACCACCGTGGTGGTGCCGCGGCTGGCGAGGTTTTCGAGGAGCGAGACGGCCAGGGCGGCGCCCTGCATGGGGTCGGTGCCGACGAAGAGCTCATCGAGGAGCACCAGCGAGCGGGGGCCGCAGCAGTCGAGGAAGCGGTTGATGTTGGTGACGTGGCCGGAGAAGGTGCTCAGGTCACGCTCAATGGACTGTTCATCGCCCACGTCGGTGTAGATCTGCTCGAAGAGGGGGATGGCGCTGCCCTCATCGGCGGGGATGGGCAGGCCGTGGCGGACCATCATGGCGAGCAGGCCGGTGGTTTTGAGCGAGACGGTTTTGCCGCCGGTGTTGGGGCCGGAGACAATGAGCACGCGGCGAGGCGGGGTGATGGCGATGTCGTTGGGTACGGTCTCGTTGTGGGGGCGGCCGTCGGGGAGCTCGCTGGCGAGTTTGAGGAAGAGCAGGGGGTGGCGGGCCTGACGAAGTTCCAGTTCGCCGTCGGTAAGCGTGGGGACGGTGGCGCGAAGTTTGCGGCCGAGACGCGCGCAGGCCAGGACCACATCGAGGTAGGCCAGGATCTCGACGTTACGGAAGAGGGTGGTGGCATGCGTGGCGACCAGCCCGGAGAGGCGTTTGAGGATGCGCTCTTCTTCGTCGGCCAGCTCGATCTGGGCCCAGCGCAGCTGGTTGTTGAGCTCAACGAGCTCGGTGGGCTCAATGAAGAGGGTCTGGCCGCTGGCGGAGTAGTCGTGGACGATGCCCGGGACGTGGCCCCTGGCGCCGGCGCGGATGGGGATGACGTAGCGGTCGTCGCGCACGGTGACGTAGTCGTCGCGCAGGGCGTGGTCGAGCTCGCGGGACTTGAGCAGGCGGTCGGCGCTGGAGGTGATGCGGTCTTGCTGGTTTTGCACCGCGCGGCGAAGTCGTCCCAGGTCGGGGCTGGCCTGGTCGGAGAGGCGTCCGCCGGGCTCAATGGCGTAGGCCAGGGTGGAGCGAAGATCGCTTAAGGGATCGACCAGGGCGCCGATGAGGCTCAGCGCCGGAAGTTCTTGCGTGCGGCTGGAGAAGTAGCGGGCGACGCGGGCGGCCACATCGCAGTTGCGGGAGATGGCTTCGAGATCTTCGGCGCGCAGGGCGCCCTGGCGGGTGACGTGCTGCAGGGCGCGGCGGATCTCGCGCAGACCGCCCAGCGGGGGGGCGTCGTCGGTTTCGAGCAGGGCCATCAGTTCGGCGCACTCGTTGAGGCGGCGCTCGATCAGGGGGGCGGCGGGCAACGGGCGCAGCTCCTCGATGAGGAATTGTCCCTCGGGGGTGCGGGCCAGGCGGTGGAGCTCTTCGAGGAGTTCGGGCCATTGCAGATCGCGCAGCGACTTTTTGGGGATGTCGCGCTCGGTGTCGGCGGGCTCTTCGATCAGCGGGAGCAGCGTGACTTTGAGCAGGCGCGCGGCGTCGGGGGGAAGTTGATCGAGGATGGCGTCGCAGGCCAGCGAAGGGGAGGGGGAGTTCTCAGAGGTCATATCGAAGCTTAGGAGCGCTTGGGAGCGAGGTAGGGAGAGGTCGTGAGTCGTGTCTACTGGGCGGGGGCGGTGGGCAAAAAGACGCGCACGCGGGTTCCTTTGCCGGGGGTGGAGTCGACGGTGATGTCGCCGTCCATGCCGGCGACAAGGCCCTGGCAGACAAAGAGTCCCAGGCCGGCGCCATCGCCGATGCCCTGGGTGGTGAAGAAGGGCTCGAAGGCCCGGGAGAGGATGTCTTCGCCCATTCCGCGTCCGTTGTCACGGATCTCGAGCAGCACGAAGCCGGGGCGATCGCTGAGTTTGAGGGTGACGTCGATGCGGGCCTGGTCGGGGCTGAGGTGGCTGACGGCGTCGGCGGCGTTGTCGATGAGGTTCCAGATGATCTGGACGACGCCGATCTCGCTGGCCCAGACCTGGGGGACGTCTTCGATGTGGGTGTGAATGCGGGCGAGCGGGTGGACGCGGGGCTCGGCGCGGCGAAGCGCCCAGGTGGTCAGGCGGGCCATGTCCAGGTGTTCGGCGCGGCTCTGGGCGGCGTCGGAGAAGGAGCGCAAGTCGTCGATGATGGAGCGTACGCGGTCGATGCCGGTCTGAACTTTGAAGATGGCCTGCTGGACGTCGTCGACGGCTTCGGTGACGACGTGATCGGTGGCGTAGGCCTGGTGGATGGCGACGAGCTCTTCGGTGACGAACTCGAGGTTGGCGAGCACGATGGCCAGGGGGTTGTTGATCTCGTGTGCGACACCGGCCGCGAGGCTTCCGACGGCGGCCATTTTGCTGGTGGTGAGCACGCGCTGGCGCAACCTGTGGAGGTCGGTGACGTCGAAGAGGGCGCCGTCGAGGTAGGTGATCTGGTCGACGCCGGCGTAGACCGCGCGGCCGCGCTCCCAGATGTGGCGGGTGGAGCCGTCGGTGTGGATCATGCGGTAGTGCAGGTCGAAGGCTTTATGGCGAGCGACGGCGCTGGCGACTTCGCGTTTGACGTAGGCGCGGTCCTCGGGGTGGGTGACCTGGTCGAGGCTTGTGTGATGCTCGAGAAAGTCCTTTGCGGGGCGTCCGACGAGCTCTTCGATGCGCTCGGAAACAAAGATGGCGCTCCAGTCGTCGTCCATGCGGCAGCGGTAGACGACGCCGGGGAGGTTTTCGACCAGGGCGCGGAAGCGCTGCTCGCTCTGGCGCAGGTTGTTGCGCTCGCGGAAGGTGGCGGTGATGTCGCGCAGGATGACCAGGGCGCGCTCGGCGCTGATAGGGGTGATGCGGGCCTCGATGCTGGCCAGGTTATGCTCGTGAGGGACCAGGCACTCCAGGGTGATGGGCTGCTGGAGGGTGAGGGCGTCGGTGAGCGCGGTGTGGATGCGCTCGGCGGTGGCGCGGGGCAGAAGATCGCGCAGGGGCTGGTCCTGCAGGGTTTGCGGAGGGTTGGCGATCACATCTTCGGGGCTGCCGGCGTGATGGGCGCAGATATGGGCGTGGGCGTCGAGCTCGAGGATCAGATCGGGGAGCGCGGCGAGGATGGTGGAGGCGTCGGCCGGTCCAGCGGCCTCGGAGATGTCCGTGTCGGGATGTTTGCGGGCAGGCATGATGAGCTCGCGAAGAGGCGTTGTCCGAGGCGGGCCGGTGGGGCTCAGGGAGCGGGCGCGACGCTGAATCCGGTCGGGGGCAGGTCCGGGGCACGCTCAAAAGCTATGGTAGCCGGTATGGTTGCAGAAAGTCGAGGTGACCGAGAGGTTAGTCGCCGGCGATTGGGGGTCAGGCGTTGGGGTAGGTGCGGCCGGCCCAGGTGAGCTGGCCGCGCAGGGTCTGTCGATATGAGTTTAAGGCGATCGCGATCAGCGCCAATACACCCAGGGGGTGAAGCAAAACGCTTAAAGGAGGGTGGGAGAAGCGCACCGCGAGCAGGGTGCGGTAGACGAGGTTGAGCGCGACGGCAGCGATGAGTGGTGTGGTCAGGGGGGCAAGCGAGGGGATGATTGGGGTGAGGGGGAGGAGGATAAAGGGGAGCACGAAGGCGCAGAAGTAGAGGGCGATGACCAGCAGCAGCAGCGCGGGGTTTTTGCCCATGCCGGGGTAGATGTTTTTGGTAAACCCCTCCCAGACCGAGGGGGCGTCGCGGTACATGCGGCATTGCGCCAGGTGGGTGCCGTCGGCAAAGGCGACGGTGAGGCCGGCTTCTTTGGCGCGGCGGCCGAAGGCCATATCGTCGACCAGGGCGTCGCGGATGGCCTCAAAACCGCCGATGCGATCGTAGGCCTCGCGGGTGCACATGAGGATCTGGCCGTTCATGGCCAAAAAGTCGGCGCGGCGGCTGTGGGGGATGAGCAAAAGGGGCAGCCAGCTCAAGTACGTAAGGTGGAGCAGGGGCAAGATGAGGTGCTCGAAGAAGGAGCCTGTGACCTGGGCGGGCACGGCGCTGACGACGTCGGCGTTGTAGCGTTGTTGCCAGGCGGCAAGGCCGGTGAAGGCGTCGGGGAGAAGTCGCACGTCGGCGTCGATGAAGAGGAGGTTGGGGTGGTTGGCGTGGCTGGCGAGCTGGTGGCAGGCGTGGCATTTGCCGGCCCAGCCGGCGGGGAGCGGCCGGGCTTCGGGCAGGCGCAGGGTGGGGATTTCGCTGGCGAGCGTGCGGAGGATCTCGGAGGTGCGGTCGGTGGAGTGGTCGTCGTAGACGATGATTTCGAGCTGCAGCCCGGGGTGAGCGGCCGCTGCGGCGGCGACGCTGCGGACGCAGTCTTCGATGTTGGCCTCTTCGTTGCGGGCCGGGATGAGCACGGAGATCGCAGGCGGCGGTGCGGACGCCTGGAGGCGGCGCGGCCAGGTCAGCAGGTTGAAGATGCCGATTAAGGTGGCCAGGGCGATGGGAGCCAGGATCAGGGAGGTCAGGAGCACGGCTGGCCTGCGGGGAGAGCAGAGGAGATGAAAACCACGTCGAAACTACAGCGGCAAGATGGACTCTGTGTGTGAGAAGTCCAGCGCGAAGTGGCGAAGAGGGTGGGCGGCAGGGGCAATCGCAAAGTCCCACAAGGTTTTTTTATGGAGAACCCACCCAATCCGTAGGGAGGGGGCTTGTGCCCCTCCGGAACTCCCAGGGCGGGGACCCACAAGGGGTCCCCCTACGGTGGCGGATGGTGGGGACCCACTTTGCGATTGCCCTGGAGGGTGGGCGGCCGGGGGTGTTGCCGCGGGTGCGCATCGGGTAGAGAGAAGAGGGTTGAGGGAAGCAGGGGATGCGTATCAGGCGAGGTCGGTTGTGGTTGAGGTTCGAGAGATTCGGGGCAGGACGAAGCCCGGGCGGCTGCGGATGCTGGATCGTTTTGTGGTCGGGCATCTCCTCGGTGGAGGGCCTGGCGAGGGGCCGGGGCTTGCGGTGGACGTGGGGTTTGGGGAGGAGGGTTGGACGACCCGGGAGTTGTATGAGGCGCTTCGGCAGAGCGGGATGGTCTGTGATGTGGTGGGGGTGGAAGTTGAGCCGATGCGGGTCGAGAAGGCGCAGGAGGTGGCCTGTGAGGGGCTTCGATTTGTGGAGGCCGGCTTTGATTTGAAGCCGGTGGTGTGGCGAGAGGCCGGGCTTGTGCGGGCGATGAACGTGCTGCGGCAGTACGGACCTCATGAAGTTGAGGAGGCGCACAGGTCCTGGGGGGAGGTGTTGGGCGAGGGGGGCTATCTGGTGGAGGGGACGTGTGATGGGGAGGGGGCGATTGGCTCGGCGCATGTGTTGCGGAAGGATCGGGGGGAGGTGAAGAAGGTGGGGCTTGTGCTGTGGACGGATTTTTCAAAAGGGTTTGGTCCCTGGATGTTTCGGGACTGGTTGCCGGCGGATCTTCGGCGAAGTTTGAAGGCGGGTCGGCAGGTGGAGGGGGTGGAGATGTACGGGTTTTTGCAGAGGTGGGCGGAGCTTGCGGCGGATGCTCGCGGGGAGGGGGTGTGTGAGAATCGCGAGGTGTTTGAGAGATCGCTGCGGTGGCTGGCCCAGGAGTACGGGGAGTTGGAGGAAGGTCGGGCGTTGTGGGGGGAGGGGATTGTGGTTGTGGGTGGGGCGTGTGGGTGATTTTTTTGGTCAGGGTGAAAGATGTTGTTTTTCAATGATTTGCGATTGTTTCAGTAAGAAGGGAGAGTGACCGAGGGTCAGGTTTTGCGATGTTGTGAGGATGACCGAGGGTCAGGTTTTGCGATGTTGTGAAGGTGACCGAGGGTCAGGTTTTGCGATGTTGTGAGAGTGACCGAGGGTCAGGTTTTGCGATGTTGTGAGAGTGACCGGGGGTCAGGTTTTGCGATGTTGGGAGAGTGACCGGGGGTCAGGTTTTGAGGTTCGGGTTCGCGAGCGGAGCGGTTGAGGATGGACGAAAAGCGTGGTGCAGAAGGGCGGATTCTGGTGAGCGCGTGTTTGCTCGGCAAAGAGGTGCGCTACGACGGGCGCGCGTCGAGGGTGGGGGAAGATCAGGGGCGGCGCTGGTTGCGGCAGATGCAGGAGGAGGGGCGCGTGGTGATGGTCTGCCCGGAGGTCTCAGGGGGGCTGGGTGTGCCCCGGCCGCCGGCTGAGCTTGTGGGTGGGGATGGCGAGGCGTTCTGGCGGGGGGAGGCGCGGGTTGTGACGCGCGATGGTGAAGATGTGAGCGCGGCGTTTGCCCGGGGGGCAGAGGTGGCGCTGGAGCTTGCGCAGCGTCACGGGGTGTGCGCGGCGGTGCTCAAAGCACGCAGCCCCTCGTGTGGAGGGGCTGCGG